>NZ_NFHI01000048.1:0-16535 GCF_002159255.1 Massilimicrobiota sp. An80 | reverse complement strand
ATTAATTCAAGATATTCCTAAATAATATTCTGTTTTTTCTAAGAAAAACCGAACTTGTTTTTAAGTTCGTCTTTTTTTGTGCTTTTACTTACGATTGGGTCAAATTATTTTTCACACTTATCACTCTCCGTATAACTAACAGTATATATGATTATTGGTCTTATGAAAATATCCAGTTTTGTATTTTTTTATATATCCAGATTGAGTATAATAATATCAAGGAGATGAAAAATATGTTAACTTATTCGTTTAAAGAACAGGATATACCTGTATGAATATTTATATCAATGCATTAAAAATGATATTATTCATCAAAAACTCAAACCTCATGAAAAATTACCTTCTAAACGTGCTTTTGCGAAAAATCAAAATGTCAGTCTTATTACTGTAGAGAATGCCTATCATCAGCTTCTAATTGAAGGGTATATTTATTCTAAAGAAAGAAAAGGATATTTTGTAAGTGAACTTCATTATCCCCATTATATAAAAAATCATTCTTCTGTTATGACAAAACCAAAACAAACTCATTATCGTATAGATTTAAAATCAAATTCTGTATCTTCTTTGCATTTTCCATTTTCTACATGGTCTAAAATGACACGTCAAGTCCTTTCATCTCAATCACAAGAATTGCTTTCACGTTCTCCACATCAAGGTTGCGAATCTTTAAGACGCGCTATCTGTTCACATCTTTATGCCTTTTGTGGAATGAATATTTCTCCTGATCAGGTGATTATTGGAGCTGGAAGTGAATATCTTTATAATTTAGTAATTCAATTACTAGGAAGAGATCAGATATATGCCTTAGAAAATCCAGGTCATCACAGTATTTCCCAAGTCTATCACATCAATCATGTCAATTATCATTACATTCCCTTAGATCAACAAGGCATTGATATAAAGGCACTAAGAGAAAGTCAGGCACAAATCGTGCATATCTCTCCTGCTCATCATTTCCCAACAGGTATCACAATGCCCATACAAAGACGTTTAGAATTACTTCAATGGGCAGAAGAATCCCATCGTTATATTATTGAAGATGATTATGATAGTGAATTTCGTATGCGAGGAAAACCACTTTCCCCACTCTTTCAAATTGATCAAAATGAACATGTGATTTATATGAATACATTTTCTAAAACACTAGCCCCTTCATTTCGTATTAGTTATATGATTTTACCACCTCATCTCGTTCAAATTTTCCAACAAAAATTAGGTTTCTATACATGTAGTGTATCAAGCTTTGAACAGATTATTCTTGCCGAGTTTATCCAAAACCATCACTTTGAAAAACACATTAATCGTATGCGTAACTACTATAAATCCATCCGTGATGAATTTCTTCTCCAACTTTCACAAAGTCCTCTCTTTTCCCAAATTACAATTACTGAAGAAAACTCAGGCTTACATTTTCTACTTCATTTCTCTTTGCCATATAGCGATGAATTTATTTTAAAACGTGCTCAAGATTTAGGAATCAACATGAGCATGCTTTCCCAATTTTATGACCAACCTTTTGATTCACATACAATCGTGATTAACTATTCTGGACTTTCAATTGAAGATATTCCGTTAGCCGTTCAATTACTATGTCAGTTATTAATGGAATAAGAAAACTGCTTTATATCATCTGATATTTGCTTGGATGGCAGCAACGTCTTTCTATATTTGCATACTACTGCAACAGATATTTGTGCCTGTTCTTTGATTTCCATATTCCCATAGCAGAAGTATAACATAAGCTTCCGCTTTTTTTTACCTTAACCAACCGTCTAAAACCCGTGGGATTGCAGTAGCCTCATTTCAAAAGTTTTTCATACAGTTCATGATGTTTAGCATCTTCTCCATCTTGATGCTTACTTTTTGAATTTATATTTACCTTTTCCATGACCAAATACTGGCTCTATAATATCTTTCTGTACTAAATTGGAAAGAAGCTTAGAGGCACCAGATTGCTTCAAATCAATGACCTTCATGACTGCACTTCTACCAAATACTTCATCATACCCGAATTTCTCAAATAATCTACGAACATGATTTGCCGTTTTAACGGATAAATCTTTTTCTTTTACTAAAAGTGTACTTTCAATATCCACTTTTGTATCTTGAATGTCCACTTCTGTGCTTCCAATGTCCACTTTTTTAGTATTTAAAAATCCACTTATATGCATATCTCGGTTATGTAGTTCATTTTTCTCATTTAAAAGCAGATTTCTGAGAAAAATTTCAAGGTATTCCGTTGTTTCATGAATTCCTTTTTGCAAATTGGTATAATTCGCACGGACTAGTGCATTTCTAAAATACCAGGCATTTTCGGCAAAGATATCATTAGTTGCAGAAAAACCAAGTGTTCTAAGATATTTAATAAAAAATACCGCTGTTGTCCTTGTGTTACCTTCACCAAAAATATGAATCTGCCATAGTCTTGAAACAAATATCGCAAGATGATGGATGATTTCATCCATTGATAGACCTCTATAACTAAAGCTTTTTTCCTGTGAAAAGTCATATTCAAGTGTTGCCCTAAGCTCTGAAGCACTACCATATATCACAGTTTTACCGTCAAGTACCCACTCTTTCTTAGTTATATTGTAATTTCTAATCTTCCCAGCATGACTATATATTCCCTGAAAGAGTTTGCGATGGATGGAAATATATTCATTAGGCGAAAATGAAAACGCAGTTTCAGAAAGTATCTCGGCAATTCGAGAAGATACCTTATCTGCTTCTTCTGTGCGTTCTTCATTTGACAGATGTACAGGTTTTTCCTTATAATAACTTTCAATAAGATTTTGTGCTTCCTTAATTGTGATTTTACCCTCGATGTTTTGGAGAGCAGTATCAATCAAATACTTTGAAGGCTTCAAACCATCCACAGCCTGAAGTCCGATGGCAGTACTCCAAGCATAACTTTTATCAACTTTTTCTGGTTCTGATTCTTTCAAATACTCTTTAAATGGATCTCTTTTCATGTTTACCACCTCATATTTTCTTTTTTTATTTTAAATCATTATCTGTTTATTCATAGGTATTAAAATAACCAAAAGTCAAAAAAGTTTCTGTATACCTAACATATGGTTTTCTTGTAACAAGACCACAAACTACTTCACCAAAAGCTTCACTTTTATTCGAACTTAGCAATACTATTTTAAGTTTACAAAAAATAGATATTTGGACTAGGAAAATCTTGTTTCCCTTTATAAGTTGTTATCTGATTCAACAAACGATTCTCCAATACCAAAAAATCTTTCAAAAAATAATTTTAGCTTATCAATAACATTTTGCTTTTTAATAGATCTATTGCTATTACCAAAACGAGATACTGGTGGCATAAGCTTGTCAATATCAGTTCCAATCGTCTTAATTTCGCCGTCTCTAAATGCATTTTCAATAAATTTCCTTGTTTCTACTTCTTTAAGCTTTTCTTCCTCAATTATCTTTAAAAGTTCCTCTTCACGCATTTTAGCTACATAATCATGCCATTCTGCCATCACATCTTGAACATCATTAATTCCAGCAATAAAAGTTTCTATAAGTGCTTTTTTACTACGTAGTTCAGGACTCGCATCAATAGCCTTAGTAATTGTAATCAGAACTTCTTTATCTTCACCATGACTATCATGATACTTTTTAACAAGCATCAAAATATAATCAATATTAATTTCTATTTGTTTAATAAGTTCAACTTCAAATACGATATCATCAATAATATTCTTACTTTCACCTTTTTTATTTTTTTCATACCACTCATCACGCAAATCCTGATATCTACCCAGATAATCCTGTAAGTCACGTTCACTGATCATTTCTTTACCAGCAAATTCATCAAATGTTGACAAAAGATTTCTCATACGTAGAATTGCTCCAAAAAGAGAAATAAAATCCTTTTGCTTTTGTTCACCTATAATTTGTGAATCAGTCAATGGAAAATCAGATAATAATTCAGTCATCATATCCACATAGCCAGGATATACTTTTCCCTCGACACTCTCATAACCATAATAATAGTCATTAAATCCTTTAAGAAGAACAATTCCACCAGCATTCTTATCCCCAAATAGTGATATAGCAGTATCAACACGTTTTTGAAGATTTCTAAAACATACAATATTTCCAAATGTCTTAATGGAATTAAGAATACGATTTGTTCTAGAAAATGCCTGAATTAATCCATGCATTTTTAAGTTCTTATCTACCCACAAAGTATTAAGCGTTGTTGCATCAAAACCAGTAAGAAACATATTAACAACAATCAAAAGATCAAGTTCCTTATTCTTCATTCTAAGTGAAACATCTTTATAATAATTCTGGAATTTATCACCATCGGTAGAATAATTCGTATGAAACATTTCATTATAATCATTGATAGCATCTTCAAGAAAATCCCTTGAGGATTGATCAAGTAAAGATGTATCTTCTGAATTTTCTTCGTCAAGAATACCATTTGTATCATCTTGAACTTCAGCTTCATTTGCCCCATAACTAAAGATAGTTGCTATACGTAATTTCTTTGTTGGATCTTCTTCCATCTGTTTTTTAAATTCATGATAATATAATTTAGCCATAGGTACTGAAGCAACTGCAAAAATAGAATTAAATCCATTAATACGCTGTTTCTGTTTAATTTCTTCTACTGCACCATTTTTACCAGATGCAACTTCAGAAATATTCATAAGTGAATTATAAATATATGTTTTATCACCTCGATATGTCTTTCTATCAAAATTATCAAGAATATACTTCGTAACAAGTTTGATTCTTTCTGGGGCCATCATTGCTTTTTCACGGTCAATATCCCATACTTTTTCATCATCAATATCTTCATTCATATCCATTGTTTTTATATAATCAACCCTAAAAGGAAGGACATTCTTATCATTGATTGCATCAACAATGGTATATGCATGCAATTGATCACCAAATGTTTGTTCTGTTGTAAAAAACTGTGCTTTTTTCACGCTTCCTGTGTTTAAAGGAAATATTGGTGTTCCTGTAAATCCAAACAAATGATATTTCTTAAAACTTTTGACAATAGCAGCATGCATATCACCAAATTGACTTCTATGACATTCATCAAAAATAATCACAACATGTTGATTATAAACATCATGTTCTTTATTCTTTTTAATAAAAGTCGCCAATTTTTGAATGGTTGTAATAATAATATGCGCATTTTTGTCTTCTAACTGCCTTTTTAATACTGCAGTTGATGTATTACTATTCGCTGCACCTTTTTCAAAACGATCGTACTCTTTCATTGTTTGATAATCTAGATCTTTACGGTCTACAACAAATAACACTTTATCAATATATGATAGTTGGGATGCCAATCTTGCAGTCTTAAAGGAAGTAAGAGTCTTACCTGATCCTGTCGTATGCCATATATATCCTCCACCTGCTACATCTCCATATTTTTTATAATTATTAGCAATTTCAATACGATTTAAAATGCGTTCAGTCGCTGTTATCTGATAAGGACGCATAACCATCAGCATATTTTCTGATGTAAATATACAATACTTTGTTAAGATATTAAGTATTGTATGTTTTGCAAAAAACGTTCTTGTAAAATCAATCAAATCAGAAATCACATGATTATTAGAATCAGCCCAAAAGCTTGTAAATTCAAAACTATTACTTGTTTTACCTTTTCTTGCAGTAGCAGGAGATTTAATGTCTTTAATAGCATTAAATCTCGTACTGTTAGAATAATATTTTGTATTTGTACCATTAGAAATAACAAATATCTGAATATATTCAAACAACCCACATCCTGCCCAAAACGAATCTCTTTGATATCTATCTATTTGATGAAATGCCTCTCTAATCGCAACACCTCTGCGCTTTAATTCAACATGAACAAGAGGAAAACCATTAACTAATATAGTTACATCATATCTATTATTATATTTAGCACCATCATCTTTCCCAACTTCATATTGGTTAATAACTTGTAAAAAGTTATTATGAATGTTCTTCCTATCAATAATAGTGATGTTTTTCGTACTTCCATCATCACGTTTTAAAACTTGCACATTATCTTCTTGTATTTTACGTGTTTTTTCAACAATTCCTTCATTTTGATTTGCGATAGAATTCTTAAAAAATCTATCCCATTCGTCATCTGAAAAATGGTAATCATTAAGCTTTTCTAATTGTACGCGAAGGTTTAAAATTAAATCTTTTTCAGAATGAATATTTAAATATTCATATCCCTGTTCTGTGAGCATACGAATGAATTCTTTTTCTAAATTTGCTTCAGACTGATAATAATCAGAGCGCTTTTTTACAGGCTCATATTCTGTAACTACAGTATTTTCTGTTGTCTGAGCAACAATATTAAAGTATGGCATATCTTCGCCTCCTTACTTTTATATTTCCTTAAATGTTAATAGCTTATCTCTATAATATTCATATTGTTTCTGTCTTGATTCAATTTCAGCAGGAAGACCAGAAGCAATGTCATTACATAATGTATCAAATCTATCAAGAATAGAAACGATCCTTTCTTGTTCTTCTATGGCAGGTAACATTATTTCTATGTTTTCTAATTTGCTTGGTGTTACCTCAATAACTTTTGTTCCATGTGCCAAACGTCTCTTTTGATTAAAAAACATAGATGAATGAAAGAAATATGATAAATATTTTGGATTCTGATTATGATGAATTATTGCTGTATGTCCACTAATTGCAACATCTTCATCACCTAACCACGCTGTACATGAGCATACGTCTTCAATATTCTCACTTGTTACTGCCATAATAATATCACCAGGTTGTGCAATTTTTGACTTTTTAAACACCTCATCATTCACATATGTCAATGTTTTATCTGCATATATACCAAAGTGCGTATACATTTGACCATAGTGAATACATGGTTTTCCACTTTCTACAAAATTTTTCTTTTGAAAATTACCTCCACGTGTAATTGTTGCAATATCGCAAAGCTTAACAGGAGCATAGCCAAATACATACTGAATAAGTCTAATTATTGCTTGTCTGTCTGTCTGTCTGTCTGTCTGTCTGTCTGTCTGTCTGTCTGTCTGTCTGTCTGTCTGTCTGTCTGATTATGCCGCCGGTTTCAGCAAATGTCAACAACATATCTCGATAATATTCATATTGTTTTTTACGTGCTTCTATTTCAGCAGGTAGCCCAATATTCAAGTCAGAACAAATGGCATCAAAATTGTCAAGAGTATCAACAATCTGTTTCTGCTTTTGTAAAGATGGAAGAATTAATTTCACATTATTTAATTTTGTTTGTGTTAAACTTGGGACTCCTCCTGCAGTATTAAGATTCTCTAAGTGCTCTTTTTGCAATAAATAATATAAATATTTTGGAATAACTACTTTTTCATCTATTTGAGTATAAAAGATAGTGTCTACATTCCAAAATGGTGTTTCAACATAATAGAGATTACTCAATGATCCCTTTCTAGGTATTAAAACCGATGGCTTATCATAGCAATATTCATCAACATAAGTCATTATACCACCTGAACCATAGACTGGATAAACTCCATTACTTAGATGTTTATAATCTTTACCATTTTTTATATTTGCTATATCAGAAAGCACTACATGTTTTATATTTTTATCCTCTTTTATATTTAATAATTCATCTCGATAATACTCATATTGTTTCTTCCTAGCTGTAAGTTCTGCTGTAAGTTCTGCTGTAAGTTCTGTGAAATTGTCCAATATACGGACAATTTGACGTTGTACCTCTAAAGGAGGTACAACTATTTTTAATGATTTAAAATCTTTCCCCGTTAATTTAGGTATATTTCCATGTATCAATGATGTTACATCTATCGTCTGAAGATAATGATATAAATAGCGCAACATCACTCCCTGTTTTTCTTCAATGATATGAGCGTGATTGTTTACCCAAATCTTACCCTTTGCCCATGTTACAACTGGTGTTCCTGATTTTGTAATTACACTCCCGTCCTCACCAACTAAAACAAAAGTACCATCAAAAATATAATCTTCTACATAATCCTGAACCCCATTTGCACCATAATAAGGATATTCACCAACCACACGCATTGATTTTGTTATTGGTTTGCGTTTTTTATCAAGTAAATTACAGCAATCGTCAAGGCACCTTATTTCTACTCCATTAGGAGATAATTCCTCTAATAATCTTTCTAATTTGCTCATTATTTTCAACCTCCTTTCTTCTTTAAAATTTTATTACTTTTTTAAGTTTTTCTATAAGTTTCTCTTTTTCTATTTCTTCATACAGTTGTTTTATATTTTGTATTGAGGGAAATAATCCTTTATTTGCAAGTTCCTTACATGCTTTTTCTACATAATCGTATTCTAAAGCATTGTATCCTCTATCAACATTATCTTTGTTTTGTTTATCAAATGACTTAATTAATATTTGCTGTCTATGAAATTGTTGAATCATATTTACATATGCCTCAATAAAATCAGCACATTTACTGTATTTCTTATTATAAACAAATCTAAATTCCTGAGCATCCTTTTTTAAGTTTTCACAATCTGTTAAAAACATTGCCTTTTTTGAATGGTCTAAAGGTGTTTGCATAATATCTGCTAACATATAGAAAGTAGATGAATTTGTTATGTAGCTGAATACAACATCTATAGACGTTGGATTTAATTTATCCAAGAAAAATATATTGCTTTTATAAAGATTCCACATATCCATTAATTCAAGATACAATCTTAATCTTCTGTCAAATAAGTTTTGTTTCTTTGTTTTTATATTTTGATACACATTTATTCCTATTGCTATAATTGACAAAATTATTGTTGTAACGCTTAAAATAATATCCCACATAATTAACCCTCAATCTCTGCAATAATCTTATCTATCTCATCACGAAGTATTTGCTCACGTTCTACAATCCTTTTTATTTCTTCATTAAGCTTAACTATATCAATTTTTTCTCTTGTATCCTCAGCTTCAACATATGTAGAAACAGAAAGATTATAGTCATTATTAGCTATTTCTTCATAACTTGCTAGATGTGTTACATGTTTAATATCTTCTCGTTTTGTAAACATATCAACAATATGATCTATGTTTTCTGGTGTTAGCTTATTATTGTTTGTGACTTTAATACATTCTTTTGTTGCATCAATAAATAATATTTTGTTATCTTTTTTATTTTTCTTCATAACCATGATACATGTCGCAATAGAAGTTCCAAAGAATAAATTACTAGGTAATTGGATAATACAATCAATATAGTTATTATCTACTAAATACTTGCGAATCTTCTTTTCGGCACCACCACGATACATAATACCGGGAAAACATACAATTGCAGCTGTTCCGTTAGGTGCAAGCCATGAAAGACTATGCATGATAAAAGCAAGGTCTGCCTTGCTCTTTGGTGCTAATACACCTGCTGGCGCAAAACGTGGGTCATTAATAAGTAACGGATTATCACTACCTGCCCATTTAATGGAATATGGTGGATTTGATACAATCAATTCAAATGGTTCATCATCCCAATGTGCTGGTGATATCAGCGTATCTTCGCAGGCAATATTAAACTTATCAAATTCAATATCATGTAAAAACATATTGATTCGACAAAGATTGTATGTCGTAATATTAATTTCCTGTCCATAAAAACCATTACGAATCTTATCTCTGCCTAATACTTTTTCTGCTTTCAAAAGTAATGATCCAGATCCACAAGCCGGATCATAAACTTTATTTATTTCAGTTTTATCCACTGTTCCTAATCTTGTAAGAAGCTCTGATACATCTGCAGGAGTAAAGAATTCTCCTCCTGATTTACCAGCATTTGATGCATACATCATCATTAAATATTCATAAGCATCTCCAAATGCATCAATATCATGATTCTTAACATTTCCAAGATTCATATCTGCAATACCATCAAGCAGTTTATAAAGTTTTTCATTTCTTTTAGCTACAGTTGACCCTAATTTATTACTATTGACATCAAAATCATCAAATAATCCTGCAAAATCTGATTCTGATTCACTCCCTTTTGCTGATTCTTCAATATGTCTAAAGACTTTTTCTAGTGTTTCATTAAGATTTTCATCATTTTGTGCTTTTTTTCTAACATTACAAAAAAGTTCAGAAGGTAATATAAAGAATCCTTTTTCCTCAACAAGTCCTTCTCTTGCTTCTTCAGCTTCCTCATCACTCATATTTGCATAATCAAATTCTATATTACCTGCTTCAATTTCTCCTTCATTGATATAATTTGTAATATTTTCTGATATGTAGCGATAAAACATGGTACCTAAAACATAATTTTTAAAATCCCATCCATCTACTGCTCCACGAAGTTCATCTGCAATTGCCCATATGGCACGATGCAACTCATCTCTTTCCTGTTCTTTTTTATTATCTAAAGCCATGTATCATTCATCCTTTCCTTTCTGAACCCATTCATTTTCCAATTCATTAAAATCAATATGATTCACTTCACAAAATTCCTTTAATTTTTTCATTGCTAATAGATTTGGTCTAACCTTACCATTCTCCCATCTATTAATCGTTGAAAAAGAAACTGCCAATTCCCTTGCAAATGCCTCTTGTGATAAAAAACATTTTTGACGTATTTTCTTTATTTCATCTGAATAGGTCATCTCATACTTCCTCCTCGTAACTTCATATCTTTTAATGATATAGCATTATTATAGCATTTACTTAACAACTAATAAAATATTATTTTTTCATCTTAATAATCAAATATCATAAGCAAAATATCAAATATATCTTTAAATTGCTTTAGATAATTAAAAAAGTAGGTTATATTTCTAAATAAAATGATGTCAATATCATTTAAAAACAACCCTATAACCTACAGTTGCATTATCTTCCTGATAAAACTATAGTGTGACAGATGCGGATGTGAAACGGAAATGGACGGATACATATTAAGTGAAATAGCGGAGGCCGATGGAGATGATGAACTGTCATGCATCTGCATAAAATGTGGAAAAGGAACAATGCACTAGGTCAAAAAATAATATATCTGGTTACTTTTTAATTTGCTTATTATAAATATTTACTTTAAGCATTTATTAACCAAACAAAACCAAATTCCTATAATATGAAAAAGATGCTTTCTACACTACATAGAAAACATCTCAATATATTATAAAAAATTTATTTTCATACACAAAATACATGTCTTATGGAAGGGAAAGTCAAGATATATGAAATAAATGATTTTTATGCTTTAAAAAAGTTACGTCAGGATATGATCTGTCCCCTTCACTTTTTAAGGCTTTTTATTTTTTCTGTGGAAACTTTGCATTAGGATAAATACGTTCCATTCTTTCATTTGGATAATGCTGATCTAGAAATTCTTCTACAGGATTTTGCGCATTGATTTGTCCATTCTGTCTTTCTGAATATCTTTGAATAGCTAATCCTGATATGATAATATTGATTGTCATAAAAACAATAAAACACCATGAAAGAATTGTTCCTGTTTTTTTGGGGATTTTTTCAATGAAGTCTGATAATTTTGGATAAATGATTTTAATCCAAATCACAGCTACAATTCCCCAGAAGAAACAGAATAATAAATTAATACGTCCTCCTAAGTTAAAAGGAAGATGACTGTAATCCCAAAAGACTGTTCCAAAAACTAATTCTGTAAAAACACTACATGCATATTCATAAGCTCCACCTACAACCGTTCCAAACAAGAAAATAAAACGGTCACTTTTATAACGATACTGATATAACAGTAAAGTTAATAAAGCACAGCCAATTCCCCAAACAATAGAAAAAGGACCATAAATCACACTACTACGACTCATCCATATGCCTGTTGTATAATGACACCATAATGTTTCAACAATATCTCCTAAAAATGCACCAATAAGAAATAACCATAATAATTTATAAAAAGAACATCCTTTTGCAAATATAGTTGTTTTTTCAACTTTTGGCTCATTTAAAATTTCTTTTTTATCAAGATTTGGAAATGCATTCACAAAATGTTTAAGTGTCCATTCAGATATTCTCATGCCTAAACGATCTGCCGTTCTTTGCATGTTTTCTGATACCTCTTTAATGACACCTTTTTTCACACGTGAACGTGTACTTAAAATACCTGTGATTGTTCCAACAAAATCTACTGCCATAACAACACCCATAATAATCAAGAGAATCTCTCCAACGGATGAAGGGATCAAATGAACAGCGTTTAAAAGTGTTGGCTCAATAAATTCAACACAGATGATAGCCATCAACCCCCAAAGAATTGTATAAGGCATGTGCACATAACTACCGAATTGGAATCTCTTTCTTGAATAATCCCACCATTTATGGTGAAAAATTTTCTGTAAGAAAAAACCTGTCATATATACAACAAAGGAAGAAATAATTGCCCCTCCTAAGAACATAAAAAACCATTGATCATGAAGTTCATGTAATAAAATAAAAAACAAAACCCCACAAATACCATAGGATGGGCAATATGGTCCATATAAAAATCCAACATCAACAAACTTCTTACGACGATATGCCGCAAGAATAGTTCCTATGACCCAACCGACAAAAGAATAAACAAAAAATATCCATAATTGATCATAAATTAACTTTTCCATCATTTCCCTCCAACATAGTCTATATGATACTATCATAGATATATGAATAATACATGAAGAAAAAAGAAAAAAATCAGAAAGATTTCTGATTTTCATCCCATTGTTTCACAACTCGACATGGATTTCCATAAGCAAGACTATGTGGTGGTATATCTTTGGTCACTACACTTCCTGCCCCAATGACACAATCATCACCAATCGTGACTCCTGGCATGACGGAAACATGAGCGCCAAACCAGACATTACTTCCCACACGAATAGGCAAGGCAATTTCTAATCCCTGATTACGTTTTTGATAGTCTAGAGGATGATTCGCTGTATAAAAACCACAATATGGACCTACAAAAACATAATCACCTATTGTGATACTTCCACCATCCATAAAATAACAAGAGCTATTAATAAAAACATTCTCTCCTAATTGAATACGACTTCCATAATCACACATAAATGGACTTATAATTTCCAGATTTTCTGGATAATAACCTAATAACTGTGTCAAGATGTCTTTTCTTTTTTCAACATCCCCAGGTCTTGTATGATCTAAATCAAAGCATAGATCTTTAGCTTTTATGCGCATTTCTAATAATTGAGCATCATTATTGGCATCATACCATTCTCCACGTTCCATCTTTTCTAATTCACTACTCATGATATTCTCCTTTTCAATCATTTCTTAATCTTCAATCATTTTAATGGCTTCACTGATAGATGATACGATATGTGTTGCTTTTTCCTGAACAATTTGTGGTGAATCATGAAATGTAAATGAACAATCAGCACTTTCTAACATAGGAATATCATTATAAGAATCTCCTATGCCATAGACCATATCCAAATGCAATAATTCTTTCAATTTCTTGACTGCTTCTCCTTTAGAACATCCTCTTTTAACAATATCTATATATTCTTTATTTTGAAAAGCAATAATTTCTTTATAAGTTTCATTTAAGTTATGTGTCCACTGTTTGGCCTGTTGTTCATGAACAGCATTGATTGATAATCCAAAAATATGTTCATCTCCAATACAATCAATAGACTCTACATATGTTTGAGCTATTGGAATTTTTGAATCTTTCATTAATGTATAAATACGAAAATCAGCCTGAATAGAAACTTCAGCTTTTTGATGATATTGTTGATAAATAGCTTTCATAATCTCTTTAGATATTGTCTGTTCATATAAGACATGACATTCTTTATCTAAAATGCAGGCGCCACTGCTTACAATATAAAAATCTGGTTGAATACAATCTTTGATATAATGTTGTACACCTATCAATGGTCTACCTGTACATAATCCAAATAAATGATGTTTTTGAAAATGAACAATAGCTTGTTGATCATTTTCTTTAATACCATCTTCAAAATATAATGTTCCATCAAAATCACTGGCTAATGCTTTCATTGTTGACTCCTTTTAAATAATGATCTATCATTTGTAATTCTTCTATCTTAATGCAATGAGGAATTTGTTTATGTAAAACCAATTGTTGGCATTTGGCAAGTGGCATCCATTGAACTTCTTCCACTTCTTCTTTTTGCAAGACAAAATCGCCATCATACCATAAGACATAAACATGCGAAACTTGTACATTATGAAATGGTTTTTCATGAAATACATTGTGGCTATTGCTGTAACTTGTACCAATATAATGTAATTCACCCTTTGTCGCCTCGACTCCCAGTTCCTCTTTTAATTCACGTAATGCCGAAGTTTCAAAGTCACTTCCTGCTGGAATATGACCAGCACTTGAAATATCATAACATCCTGGATAAGAATCTTTATTGAGGCTACGTTTCTGTAAGAGAATTTCGACATCCTGCTTTTTTCTTAATAACCAGACATGGCTAGTGCGATGACGAATGCCATGACGATGTGCATATTCTCTTTCTACAATTTCTCCCGTTGGATTTCCCACTTCATCTACGATATCTAAATATTCCATCAACTCATCACCTCTTTCTATTCTACTACATTTTACATTTTAAATGAAAGATAAAACTCTTAAAACCCATATCCAAAATGTTAAAGAAAAACCACTGAGTAATGTTGTTAACATGACAACATTACTACTTAAAACACCAGCATGTCCCATATTCTTTGCCATGACATAACATGTCACTGTTGATGCAGAACCTAGCATAACCAAAATAGCTATTAACTGTTCCTGACGAAAACCTAAGATGATAGCAAGTGGTAAAAACAGGAAACAGAATCCAAACAATTTAAAGAAAGATGCTAAAAAGGCAGGTTTTATCTGACTGATAGCTTTATCCAAACGAAAAGAAGCACCCATCGCTATCAAACCTAATGGTGTAGCCATATTGGCAACATAGGATACACTTTTTGAAAGAATGGTCGGCATTGGTAAAGAACATAAAGACCATAAAAATCCAACTGCAATCCCAATAATAATCGGATTCTTTAATATTCCTAGACATGTCTTCTTCAATAAATCACGATTAACTCCATCCCCATGAGGCTGATAGAAAGACAGGATAATCATAGCAAATATATTATATAAAGGTACACTTCCTATAATCATTAGTGGTCCCATTGTAGAACTTCCATATATGTTTTGAATTAAAGCGACTCCCAGCAAGGCTGCACTACTGCGATACGTTGCCTGAATAAATTCACCTTGAATACTTTTATCTTTTAAAAATTTTGATATTATCATCGCAATCAAAATACTTATAAGTGTCACAACAAAACAAAAAGCAACAAAAGAAAAATTCCATACTTCTAAAAAATCAACTGTCGCCAAATCTTGAAACAAAAGAACTGGCAAAGGAAGCATAAAGACAAAACGATTTAATTGAGAAGCAAATTCTTCACTCATCCACCCTAACTTTCTTAAAAGCATTCCTAAAACCATCATCAAGAAAACTGGAACTGTCGCATTGAAACTAAATAATAAACTATCCATGTTTAAACCTCATCAGGAAATAATATTTTTAAAATACGTTCTAAGCCCTGATTTTCAATAGCACAACAAACCAGATCTGCTTTTTGTTTTAATGCTTCAACAGCATTCCCCATCGCAACACCAACTTCACAATATTCAATCATTTCCATATCATTCAATCCATCCCCAAAAGCATATGTCTGTTGACGACTCACATGATAATAATCTAAAACTTTTTGAATGCCGACAGCTTTAGAAATCGTTGGTGAAAAGAATTCAAAAGCATTTTCACTGCCATGTTCATCATGGTGAATAACACTGCCAAATTTATCCTGGATATAATTTTCTATCTTCGCTTTATCTTTATTTAAAACATTAGCTTCTATCTTGATTGTTCTTTTTAAAACCTCATCTTTATCAAAATCCAATTGGAACATTTCTTTCATACCAGCCTGAGAAAAGAAATCATAAAGTTCATGATAGCTAGGATCAATATAAATCGCATCAGCTGTTTCTAACATATAGTCACATCGCAGGTCTTCTAGCATCTGAACAGTTTTCACACATAGTTTGTAATCCATTCTATCTTCATAAATAGATTGCCCATCAATTTCAACATATCCACCATTGGCCAATATATATCCATCAAATCCTACATTTAATAAATACTGATTGATCATAGCTTTAGGTCTACCACTAGATATAAATATTTTATGTCCCTGCTCTTGAATTCTTTTTAATTGGTAAAGAGCCCCTTGTGGTATGTCAGGAATACCTCTAGCAGTATCCAATAATGTTCCATCAACATCAAAAAATAATATTTTTGATTGCATGATTCCACCCCCATAACTGATATCTATTATATAAGTTTTTGATTGATTTTGCTTTCTTTTTTCAAGAATGGAAATAGAAAAAGGGGCTGTAACGAAATAACTTTTTAAAGAGTTGATTTTGTTTCAGCTCTTTTCTTTTTCTGTTTTTAGGCAATAAAAAAACATCTTTTCTCTTCTTCTGATTTCAAGATGTAAT
>NZ_NFHI01000047.1:0-16877 GCF_002159255.1 Massilimicrobiota sp. An80 | reverse complement strand
CAGGAGTAGAGAGATCAATCATAAGAACACCACCTAAGATGATTATACAATACAAAAAAGCGATAATCATCAAAGATGATTAATCGCCATGGACAAAATTTATTTTGTCCTTTTTTTATTTTTCATATTTTTTCCATAAATTTATATTATAATAAAGAAAAATAGGAGGTGTTTATATGAAAGTCTTATTGGTTGAAGATGAAAAACTAATACGTCAGTTCATTGTAGAGTATTTTCAAAAACAGGGAGAAGAAGTTATTGAAGCCAGTGATGGATATGAAGGTTTATCACTATTAGATGATAGCTTTGATCTTGTTTTATTAGATATTATGATGCCTGGTATTGATGGGTATGAAGTTTGTAAACAGATTCGTCAAAAGAATGATATTCCTATTTTATTTATTAGTGCTTTAAGTGATGATGATAATAAATTAAAAGGATATGATCTTGGTGCTGATGATTTTATATCTAAGCCATTTACACCTTCATTATTATATGCAAAATGTAATGCTTTATTAAAACGCTTTAAAAAAGATGAGCAGGGGATGATTATTGAAGAAGGAATCATCCGTATTAATGATGATACGCATGAAGTTTATATTGATGGAGAAAAAGTATCTTTATCACATAAAGAATATCAGATGTTGATGTATTTTATTGATAATAAACGTAAAATTTTATCTAGAGATCAGCTTTTAGATCGTATCTGGGGTTATGATTATTATGGTGATCAGCGTATTGTTGATACTTATGTCAAAAAATTAAGAAAAAAATTAAAAGCAGCTTCAGTCTATATTCAAACGGTAGTCAAAATTGGCTATATGTTTGATTCTAAGGGGTAATCTATGAGAAAATTAAACTTTAGTTTAGTTATCAAAATAGCCTGTATTATTTTATTAGCTTTTTTAGCAGTATTAGGTAATGAAATTCGTTTAGGGATTGAGCGCTATATTAAAAACACATTAGAAACTGATGCTGAAATAACGATTCGTAACTTAGATAAGTTTGCCAAAAATTATATTGAAAGAATTGCAGTGAATCCAGTTGATTTATCTTCCCAACAATTTTTAAGATTATATCATCATGCGCTTTCTGGGGATTTAACGAAAGTCAAATGTTTGGTTGATGCTGATGGAAAGATTTTAGATATGTCTAGAGATGGGGTTGAAGGACCATCATTATCTTTGATAGTTGAAAAAGATGATACGAATTATTCTGTTGGTATTGATTTTTCTTCATTGAGTCAAAAAGATTTGGAAAAATTGGAGAAGGTCATTATACAACATCAAAATTCACAATTAGATATATCTATTGATGTTCATATAGGCCAATATAATGAATTTAATGGTGAAATGAGAGATTTGGATTTTAAAGAAATAAAAGTCAACAATCAGACAGTTATTGAGCATCAGGTTGAAGGTGAAATAACACATATAGAAGGTGTTGCCAGTTCTTATATGAGTGCCAAGATGGAGCTGTTGTTTCCATATTCAGCAGATGGTTTATCATATTCTTCTAACTTAACACAAAAAGCAATGTTAACTGATTATCATGATGCTTTTAATGGATTAAAACAGCAAATTCAAAAGAATTTTGAACAATTTAAGGATTCAGGAAAAGAATTTAATTCATCAATTTATGATTATACACAATACTATTTGATTAATCCTTATGAATATAATGGTAAATATTATTCTACCATTATGATGCGATTAGAAGATTGGATCACACCTAATCAAACGCAAGAAGAAGTCACTGTAGATGCAGCAACAGTAGGTTATATTTTTATAACGCAGGAATATGAAAATCTACGTATGAAAAGTTTACAACAATTTATGTATGATAATTCATCAACGTATATTTTAGCTATTGTTTTGATTATTATTATGTGCTTTATTGTGGCTTATATGATTGTCCGTCCAATCAAACAATTAGAATTAGCTGCCTGGCGTATTTCTCGTAAGCAGTTTGAATATCCTATTGATACCTCACGCCATGATGAACTTGGTGATTTGGCTCGAAGTGTTGATAAGATGAGTAAGGAATTAGAAAAAACAATCAATGATTTGCATCAGGAAATTGAACGTGTTCAACAACTAGAGGTTGTCAGAAAAGAGTTCGTTTCTAATTTTACACATGAAATTAAAACACCACTAGGCATTATTAATGGTTTTAGTGAAATGGTTGAACTGGAACAGGATGAAAAGAAACGTAATGAATACATACAAATCATTCAAAATGAAACAAGACGCATTAATGAACTTGTTTTAGCTATGTTAGACTTATCAAAACTAGAATCTCAAAATATGACATTGGATCTTGAAGAAGTAGATTTATTAGATATCGTTGACGAAGCTTTAGAATCAATGGCTTGTCTGTTTGAAGCACAGAAAGTTCATTTGAAAACTGATTTAGATTCTAGTATTATCCAAGCCGACCCTTTTAAGATAGGAATGGTTATTACAAATTATATAAGTAATGCTTTGCGTTATACAGAAGCAGGCGAAGAAGTCATTATTCATTTGGACGAACATTGCTTCTCAGTAGAAAATACAGGAGCTCATATCCCAGAAGAAGACATACAAAAAATCTGGCTCTCTTTTCATAAAGTTGATAAAGCCAGAAATGAAGGTGGAACTGGTTTGGGGTTAGCTATCTGTAAAGCTATATTGGAATTGCATCATTTTGAATATGGTGTTGAAAATACACCACAGGGTGTTCTCTTCTATTTTAAATATTAGTTCCCTTTAGGGGGAACTTTTCTTATTTACAAACATCTATCCAGTCTTGAGGATGACAACACTCTTCTAATTCATGACAAGATAAACGAATCGCACTATGATCATTGCCAGCTGCAGGGTAGACGTATGCTAACTTTTGTAAAGAGATATCAAGATAAATTTGTACATTGTCTTTGACTGCAAAAGGACATACACCACCAGGACTATGTCCAATATAGGATTCAACAAGTTCATTAGGAATCATTTTTGCTTTTTTATGGAAGTATTGTTTATATTTTTTATTGTCAATTTTGGCATCACCAGCCATAACAATCAACAAAGGTTGTTCATCTATTAAAAAAGATAAAGTTTTAGCAATCTGTTGAGGTTGACATCCTAATGCTTTTGAAGCTAATTCAACAGTTGCGCTAGAATCCTTTAAATCAATAATACGATCTGCTAAATGAAGTTGATGAAAATATGTTTGAACACGTTTATATGACATAGTTATGACCTCCTTTGATGTCTCTCAGTTTTAGTATAATCTTTTGAATAGGATAAGTAAAATCTATAGAATGATGACTGTTTAAAAAAATAATGATTGTCTTTTAAATATGACAAATAATGCAAAAGGGAACCTCTATAATAATGGCAAGAGGTGGGAAAAATGGAACTGATTCTTAGTCCTAGTCGTATGAAAAAGATTAGGTACCAATTTATTTTTTATATAACATTAATTTCTTTTTTAATTTCTATTGTACATATTTATTCAACATCATTATTATTTGCATTGCCTTTTTTTTATGTGTGCTTTATGTGTGGGTATCAGTCTATTATAGGTTATGCTATAGGGCTTGGTATAGGGGTTATATTCTTAGATGTTCCTTATGATGTTTTTGTGATAAGTGCTATATCTTTTGTTATTTTAGAATTCTGTTTACTGTTTCAATCTATGAAATCAAGATATGTGCCCTATCTTTTAACATTGATTGGAGGCATCTATTATGCTTATATTCAAATAGATTTACTTTCAACTTTATTACTCACTATTTTAACATATATCAATACAATGATTTTTACATCTTTAACACCGATATTTATGCATGGCGAAGCTGAGCTTTTAACTCATGAAAGAATGAAAGCTTTAACAGTTGTAATTCTTATATGTACAATGGGGTTATTGCCATATTCTCAAATGTCAACAATGATATTAATTCGTATTTTTATTTTAATTATGATTTATCATGAATGTTTAGATGATTTATTGCCAGGATTATTTTATAGTGCTATGTTGATGCTGTTGATGGATCTAGGATATAAAGATGATATTTTATCTTTTTTACTACCCCTTTTCTTTTTCTATATGATTCCTTGTCATAAAAAATCAACTATCGTCTCTCTATATTTTGTATCTCATCTTATTTTGCCATTCTTTTTAGATTTTCAATATACATATCATGGATTTATTGTCGTTGCCAGTGGCTTGATTTTTTTCATCTTACCGATGCGTTTACATAAACCTGTGTTGTCTTCAAGTTATCAGGAAATGACTTTTAAACAACAATTATCAAAACAGGTTGATTCTTTCTGTCATTTATTTGAACAGATGACGGCTCTGTTTACGAAAGCACCTGCACCTAATCGTTCTTTAGAATATGTGGGTTATATTTATGAAGATATGTGTCAGAATTGTTCAAGTCAAACCACTTGCTTTCATAAAAAATATGGACCACATCGTTTAGTCAAATTAATGAATAAAGGATTGAAAGAAAGTTATAGTGAAGCTGATGAAGATTTTATTCATCAATATTGTTTAAATCCAGAAAAATATCTAGCTTTAGTACAGCAGTATCGTAAAGATTATCGGAAAATCAGACGAGTTCAAGAAGAATATAAAGTGATGAAAAATGATCTCTATCATCAATTTTCATTATTAAATCATGTTTTTCATCAGTTTTCTCATCAACTGGAAATTGGACATATTGAAGAAAAGCATATTTATGAACATATGGAAGGTTATCATTTTCAATTGGCACATCTTAAAAAATACTATGAATCACAATCAGTCTATTATTTAGAAATAGGGCTATATGATATGACTAGAGAAGAAATTGAAAATGAATTTATACCGATTCTTGAAGCTTATCTTAATGAAACATTGGATATAGAAGTTATCAAAACACCCATGCATCAGTTAGGTTATACATATCTTGTTTTAAAACATCATACCCGTTATTTTATTCAATACGGAGTCTCACAATGTGCTAAAGAAAGTATTGCCTGTGGGGATAGTTATACGATTTTTTCTATGAATGAAAATGACTATTTTGCCTTGAGTGATGGTATGGGGCAGGGACAAAAAGCAAGTGATGATTCAAGCTTGACATTAGATGTCATGAAACAGTTAATTACAAATGGCATTTCTTTAAATGATACCATTCAATCAGTGAATGCTTTATTAAAAATTAAAAATCGTAATGATATGTTTACTACGGTTGATATGATAGAAATCAATCTGGTCAATGGAGTGACAACATTTATGAAATATGGGGCTTGTCCAACCTATATTTTACGTGATCATGAAATCATAGAAGTAGAATCTAAAACGTTACCGATGGGTATTGTTTCACCACTTGAAACAATGATTCAAAAACAAACTTTGAAAGAAAATGATATGATTTTTATGGTAAGTGATGGTTTTTCAGGACATTTTAGAGAATTTTTAAAGGATAATGAATATTTGATTGGTGATGATCATCCTAAAGATATTGCTCATTTATTTATGACATTGGCAAATGATGAACAAAGGAATGATGATATGACCATCATGGTTTTAAAAATATGTAAGCAATAATCCCAAAATATTGGGATTTTTGTTTTGGAATTATCATTTCTTTGATATAATGTCCTCATGGAGTGATAGCATGAATTTAGAGTTATTAGATCGTTCAAAATATTACGTGATTGGTGTATCTGGTGGATGCGATTCAATGTATCTTTTAGATACTTTAAGAAAGGAAGGGTATCATTTGCTGGTTGCTCATGTGAATTATAATTATCGTCATGATAGTTATATGGATTATGAGTTAGTCAGTGATTATTGTGCAACGTATGGAATTCCTTTCTATTATAAAGAATTTCATCCTCAAGATTATCATCAGGGTAATTTTCAAAATCAGGCAAGAACGTTAAGATATAATTTTTATAAAGAAATCTATGATCTTTATCATGTTGATGGTGTGATTTTAGGTCATCATTTAGATGATCATCTGGAAACTATTTATATGCAGTTATCCCATCATAATACGGTTCACTATTTAGGAATTAAACAGGAAACACATGTTCAAAATATGCGCATTATTAGACCTTTAATGTGTCTATATAAAGAAGAAATCATCAAAAGATGTCAAGATGGGCATATTCCTTATCATGATGATTATACAAATTTTGAAACGGATTTTGAAAGAGATAAAGTTCGTAATACTGTTTTGAATCATTATACATTACAACAAAAAGAAGGACTTTTAAAAAAGGCTGAAGCACATAATCAAAGAATCAAAGAATTAGAGTTTAAAGTTCAAACCTATTACCAACAATATAAAACAGATGGCATTATTTACTATTATTATATTCCTAAAGAGTTAAGAGAAATCTTCCTTTATTTAATTTTACGTGATGTGATGCCAACACAGTTAATTTCTTATTCTCTTATTCAGGAAATCAAGCATCAGATTGATAGTGTGAAACCAAATATTCAAATGAATTTACCAGTTAATTATCTGTTCATAAAAGAATACGATAATATCTACATCATTGATAAAGATAAAACCAAGGGCTATCATTTTGAATTTAGAGAATATATGCCTTTTGGTTGTGAGTATTTCCATTTATTAGATAGTGGTCATATCAATGAAGGGGTCTTTCTTGCCCCTGAAGATTATCCAATTACTATCCGTACAATGAAAGAAGGCGATAGCATTATGACATCTTCTGGAACAAAAAAGCTCTCACGTCTATTTATAAATGCAAAAATTCCTGCTTTGAAAAGAAAAACATGGCCTGTTGTCGTGAATAAGGATGGAACTATTGTTTTAGTTCCACATATTGCAAAAAACATTGATTATTTGACTACAAAACCAAATGTATTTGTGATAAAATAAAAAGGCTTATTATAAGGAGTGAGAAGTATGCATAAAGATGTTAAAGAGATTTTATATACTCAAGAAGAAATTGTTGAGAAGTGTAAAGAATTAGCAAAACAAATTACAAATGATTATAATGATAAAGAAGTGATTCTGGTTGGTTTATTAAAAGGATCTGTTCCTTTTTTAGCGGAATTATCTAAATATATAGAATTAGATGTGACATTTGATTATATGGATGTCAGCAGTTATGAAGGTGTTGAATCACGAACAATTACAATCAAGAAAGATTTGGATCAGGATGTCAAAGGTAAAGATATCTTACTTGTAGAAGATATTTTAGATACCGGTAAAACATTAACAACAGTCAAAGCAATGCTTGAAGAACGTGGTGCAAATTCTGTTGAAATTGTCACAATGTTAGATAAAAAAGAAGGACGTACTTATCCAATTGAAGCAAAGTATGTAGGATTTGAAATTCCTAATGCATTTGTGATTGGATTTGGATTGGATTTTAATGAGAAATATCGTCAATTACCTTATGTAGGTATTTTAAAAGAAGAATGTTATCAGTAGTGAAAAGGAGATTATATGAACAATAAGAATAAGAGTTTAATAAAAGCCATATTGCCTTGGGTTCTTGTCATTATTTTATTAAGTTCATTAGTTCCATTATTAAATATGGGGCGTACAAATGAAGTGAACTATACTGAGTTTACGGAAATTGTCAATAAAGAAAATGTAACTGAAGTATCAGTGATGCCTGGTATTTATGTGACAAGTGTAGAAGGACAATATACAAAGACTGAAGAAGGCCAAGAAGTCAATTATACATTTACAACAAATGTTCCACAGACTGATCAGGAATTAGATTCTTTAATTCAGTTAATGGAAGATAAAGGTATTACAGTTGAAGTTTTAGATGCAAAAAGTGAAAATATGTTGGTAGATACTTTATTAGGTTTACTTCCATATATTTTATTGATTGGTGTGATGTTTTTTGTAATGAGAAGCATTGGTGGTGGCGGGGGTGCCAATGCCAAAGCTTTCGATTTTGGAAACTCACGTGCAAAATTAGAAAAAGACAGCAAAACAAGATTTACAGATGTTGCTGGAGCAGATGAAGAAAAAGAAGAATTAAAAGAATTAGTAGATTTCTTGAAAAATCCAAAGAAATTTGCCAACATGGGGGCTAAAATTCCTAGAGGTGTATTACTTGTAGGGCCTCCAGGTACAGGTAAAACATTACTTGCGAGAGCAGTGGCTGGTGAAGCCAATGTACCTTTCTATTCTATTTCAGGTTCTGAATTCGTAGAAATGTTCGTTGGTGTTGGTGCTGGACGTGTGCGTGATATGTTTAAAAAGGCAAAACAAAATGCACCATGTATCATCTTCATTGATGAAATTGATGCTGTGGGGCGTCAAAGAGGAACTGGTGTCGGTGGTGGACATGATGAACGTGAACAGACATTGAACCAGTTATTAGTTGAAATGGATGGATTTAGTGGTAATGAAGGTATTATCATTTTAGCAGCAACAAACCGTGCTGATGTCTTAGACCCTGCATTACTTCGTCCAGGACGTTTTGATAGACAAATTCAAGTTGCAAACCCAGATAAAAAAGCGAGAGCTGAAATCTTACGTGTGCATGCACGTAATAAGAAATTTACAGATGATGTGAATTTTGATAACATTGCACAACGTACTCCTGGTTTCTCAGGTGCAGAGTTAGCTAACGTATTAAATGAAGCGGCTTTATTAGCGGTTCGTTTAGGACATAAACGTATTACTTTAGATGATGTTGATGAAGCGATTGACCGTGTTATTGGTGGACCTGCGAAAAAATCACGTAAGTATACAGAAAAAGAAAGAAAATTGGTCGCTTATCATGAAGCAGGACATGCAATTATTGGTTTAACTTTAGAGGATGCCAATAAAGTTCAAAAAGTCACAATTATTCCTAGAGGTCAAGCTGGTGGATATAACTTAATGACACCAAAAGAAGAAACGTATTTCCAGACAAAATCACAGTTAATGGCAAGCATTACAGGATTTATGGGTGGACGTGTGGCTGAAGAAATCTTCTTTGGTGATGTCTCTTCTGGTGCGCATAATGATATTGAACAGGCGACTCGTATTGCCAGATTAATGGTTACTGAATTAGGTATGTCTGATTTAGGACCAATTAAATATGATTCTGGTCATGATGCAGTATTCTTAGGTAGAGATTATTCTTCTACAAGCAATACACATTCTGGTCAAATTGCTTATGAAATTGATCAGCAAGTTCGTAAGATTATTGATAGTTGTTATGAACAATGTCGTCAGATTATCAATGAACAAAAAGATAAGTTAATTATTATTGCGAATGCTTTATTAGAGCATGAAACATTAAATAATGAACAAATTGAATCATTATATAACACTGGACATATGTTAGAAATGGATAATGGTGTGGATGACAATGATCATCATGATCAAAACCCACCAGTAGAAGAAAAGAAAAACACAGTGAATTTAGATGATGATTTATTAGATGAAATGAAATAAGCACGTATGTGCTTATTTTTGTAAGAGGAGATTACAATGAAAAGAAGTACAATGAGTAAATTATTGGTTCTTATTATTATTGCGTCTATGGTTATTCCGTTAATTGGTTACTTTGCGCTAGGAGGTTAAAAGATGAAAGATTATTTAGTGAGAGGTTTAGTACAATCAAAAAACTGTCGTGTATTTGCATGTACAACACAGCATTTATTAGAAACAGCAAGACAAAAGCATGACTTATGGCCAACAGCTTCAGCAGCTTTAGGACGTTTGATGTCAGCCACTTTGATGCTTGGAGCGATGAATAAAAATCATGAGAAAATGACCGTCACAATGAACGGTGGTGGATCTATTGGCACATTAATGGCATGTACACATAGTGATGGGAAAATTAAAGCTTTTGTTGGAAATCCACATGTTCATTATACTTATGAAGATACAGGTAAACTCGGTGTTGGTTTAGCTGTAGGAAATCAGGGAACTTTACAAGTGATTAAGGATATGGGATTAAAAGAACCATTTATTGGGACTGTACCTATCCAAACTGGTGAAATTGGTGAAGATTTTTCTTATTATTTTATGGTATCAGAACAGGTGCCATCTGTCGTTTCATTAGGTGTTCTTGTTGATACAACAAATGAAATCTTATCTAGTGGTGGATTTATTATCCAACTTTTACCTGAAGCCAGTGATGAAGATATTTCTTATATTGAAGATAAAATGAGAAATTTCCCAGCAGTTTCTGCTTTATTAAATGAAGGTCATACACCTGAAGAAATATTAAAAATGATTTTTGAAGATGTTGAAATATTAGATACGCAAGATTTATCTTTTGAATGTGACTGTTCAAAAGATAAAATGAGAAATGCATTAATGACAGTAGGAAAAGATGAAATTCAAGCGATGATTGATGAAGATCATGGTTGTGAAATGACATGTCAGTTCTGTAATTCAAAGTATACTTTTAGTGAAGATGAATTAAAATCATTATTAGAGGATATCCAGTAGGATATTCTTTTTTTATGTTGTGAAATCATAGAATGTCTTACGACTATTTGATGATACAAAAAATTTTGGAGATAATAGTTTGTTAGAAGCTGAAAAGAAATGATTGTGTGATATATTCCTGATATAATTGTATTGTAAAATATAATTTATCATGAAAATGCGTTATGAGAAAGTGAGATGAAAATATGGAAAATGGTATTATCATTTATCAATCAAAGTATGGATCAACAAAAAAATATGTCAATTGGTTAATTGAAGAAACTCAATTTGATTATATAGAAACACCACATGCAAAGATAAAAGATATAGAAAAATATAATACAATTGTATTATGTGGTGGTATCTATGCTTCTGGTATAGCAGGTTTATCATTTCTTAGGAAAAACTATCATTTATTAAAAAATAAAAAAATAGCTATACTATGTGTTGGTGCATCACCATTTGACAAGAAAGCATTTAATGAAGTAAAAGCACATAATCTTAAAGAAGATTTAAAAAATGTACCAACATTTTATGCGAGAGGTGCTTGGGATGAAGAAAAAATGTCATTGAAAGATAGAACTTTATGCAAAATGTTACAAAAAGCTATAGCAAAGAAAGATCCTAGCACTTATGAACCTTGGATGAAAGCACTCATGAGTGCAGTAGGAGAAAAATGTGATTGGACTGATAAGGAATATCTAAGACCATTATTGGAATATATTCAATAAAAATTATAATTTGAGAGGAAGTGCAAAAAATGACAATTTCAAATATAAAAGACAGCATTGATAGTAATATTCATAAAGTTTGGGAAACTGTTTTAGCAGTTGATAAATATACTCAATGGCGAAGTGATTTAAGTAAAACGGAAGTAATAAATGAAGAACAATTTATTGAATATACCAAAAACGGCTATTCCACCACTTTTACTATCACTGTTGTAGAACCACATAAGCGCTGGGAATTTGATATGGAAAATAGCAATATGAAAGGACATTGGATTGGCATTTTCACTTCCATAGACGATAAAACGGAGATTGATTTTACAGAACAGGTAACAGCAAAGAAATTCTATATGAAGCCATTTGTAAAATCATATTTAAAAAAACAGCAAACACAGTTTGTTATGGATTTGAAAAGAATATTAGAGAAATAAATCCTAATTTATAGAGGCGATGAAGAATATGAAAAGATATGTTGCCTTATTGAGAGGAATCAATGTAAGTGGAAAAAATAAAGTCTTTATGCCAGCATTAAAAGAAGGTTTTGAACAACTTGCATTTGAAGATGTTAAGACTTATCTTAATAGTGGAAATGTTATTTTTTCTAGTCACGAAGATGATATAAAGAAGTTGACAAATCAAATTGAACTCGTGATTCACAATCAGTTTCATTTAGACATTTCTGTTTTTGTTATATCAAAACAAGATCTTCTAGATATTTTACACAATTCACCTCAATGGTGGGGCAATAATAACAAAGATATTTATGATAATCTTATTTTTATTATACCATCAGCAAAATTCTTGGACGTCTATAATGAAATTGGGGAACCAAAAAAAGAATTAGAAAAGATAGAGAATTATAAAGAAGTGATATTTTGGTCTTTTAGTCGTAAAGATTATCAAAAAACAAATTGGTGGTCCAAGACAGCAAGTGCAAATATCAATGCAAAACTAACGATAAGAACAGCAAATACAGTCAGAAAAATAGCCAATATGTAATCACTTTTCAAATAATGATATAAAATGAAAAGTCATATAGATAAAGATAAATTTTTATAAAAAAAGAAGGCACAAGGGGAAGGTGCCTTCTCTTTTTGGGGTTTACCAATATTAGGAATATAACTTTGATAACTTACATCTATTTTATATTGGGGAGGAAAAATAGAGGGGAAAGTGTAAGTTATCTGTTTATATGGTTGACAGATCTTTTATTTTTATTCAAATAAAATTCAATAAATTTGAGTGAGGGTAAATAAATATTTTTAGGTAACTCATTTAATGAAAACCAGCGCCATTCATCTTGTTTATCAGGTTCCATAACTTGGAGCTTACCATCATATTTTTTGGCCACAACATGAATCGTTACAAAATGTTTATCTTTTTGGAAATCATCAACAACATTAACAATATGTAAATCATCAATATGAAGATTTGTTTCTTCTTTGACTTCTCTTTTTGCACATTCATATATTGTTTCATCAAATTCCTGTTTGCCACCTGGTAGACACCAGCAATCAGGTTGATAGATACCACCTGTATCTTCATAATGAGCATTTCTATGTCCCATGAGTATTTGATTATCATGAATAATCATAACACCTACACCCACTTTTATGTGTTTTTCCATCATGATCACCTCAATCATCATTATAACAAAAAAATACGATTCTTTTGATGAGAATCGCATTTGTTTATTACTAACAATGTATTTTGAATGGGAGAGGGAAAATATTACATTGCCAATGGAAAATTTATTCTTTATCGCCTCCTATGTTTTATACTATATCAAGTATTTGTCTTTGTATTTTCAAGAAAGTATGTTATATTGTGTTATGGTGAAAAAAATGAAAATTGGAAATATAGAAATTAAAAATAGAATTATTATGGCGCCTATGGCTGGTATCACAAATGTTGCGTTTAGAAAGATTATTAAAGAATTTGGAGCTGGGTTAGTCGTTAGTGAAATGGTTAGTGATAAAGCCTTGTGTTATGGTAATCAAAAAACGATCGAAATGTTGACGATTGATGAAGATGAACATCCGGTTAGTATACAGATATTTGGTGGGGATGTAGATTCCATGGTCAAAGCAGCCAAGTTTGTAGACGAACATTCAAACTGTGATATTATTGATATTAATATGGGATGTCCTGTTCAGAAAGTTTTAAAAGCTCATGCAGGAAGTTATTTGTTGCAGTATCCTGATTTGGTTTATGATATTGTTAAAAATGTGGTGGAAGCTGTCAGCAAGCCAGTGACTGTTAAGATACGTATTGGTTATGACTTTGATTCTATTAACTGTGTAGAAATTGCAAAATTGATTGAAAAAGCAGGAGCGAGTGCTATTGCTGTACATGGAAGAACACGTTCACAAATGTATGAAGGTCATGCCAACTGGGACTATATCAGACAGGTGAAAGAATCTGTCTCTATTCCCGTTATTGGTAATGGAGATGTCAAAACAGCTCAAGATGCAAAACGTATGTTGGAAGAAACAGGTTGTGATGCTGTGATGGTTGGAAGAGCAGCGCTTGGGAATCCATGGGTTATTCAACAGATGGTTGCTTATGTTGAAAATGGAGTTTTATTAGAAGAACCAACAATGGATGAAAAACTCAATCAATGCTTATCACATGCTAAAAGATTGATGAGTGTTGAGGGCGAAAAAAATGCTATGAGACAAATGCGAGGACACGCTCCATGGTATATCAAAGGTTTAAAATCAGCAAGTGCTATTAAGAATCATCTCTCTAAAGTCAATACATATAATGAATTAGAAGAGATTATAGAAAAATATCGCATTTATTTACATACAGGTGATAAAGCAGTTTTTGAGGAAAGATAGGGGAAAAGATTATAGGGAAATAAAAAAAGAAAATTGTTTTACCAATTTTAGGTATATTTGTTATTGTATGCATTATAGGTATTATTTTATGGAATAGGCAAGATTTTCATTTAATCAAAGATACATTAACTTTAGAATATGGAGAAACTTTACCAAATCAATTTGATGATTTTATTGAAACTAATGGTGATATTGAAAATATTGAATACAGTAGTCAAGATATAGATGATTTTAAAGATATCTTAGATGTTGGAGATTATACAATTGATTTTCAATTGGGAAATAAAAAAGAAACTTTACATATTTCAGTAGAAGATACAACGGCTCCTCAATTACAATTATGAGAAGAAGTAACTGCATTACAAAATCATACTATTGATTATGAAGAATGCCTATCTATACAGGATTTATCGGAATATGAGACTACCATTATTGATGATGATGTCAATTACAATACACCAGGAAAATATGTTGCGAAAGCTATAGTTAAAGATGAATATCAAAATCAATCAACAATAGATATACCTGTTACGATTGAAGAAGTAACTTTGAAAGCTTCAAAGACTTCAATGACTTTGAAACCAAATGAAACACAAACATTAAAACTCACAACGAACAGTCATCATGCCATTACATACTCATCAAGTAATCCAGATGTTGTGACGGTGGATGAGGCAGGTCATATATCTGCATTAAAAGCAGGCTCTGCAACTATAAGTGCCACTGTAGACGGACATACACAAACTTGTCACATTACTGTTCCATCCACTCAAAAGAAATCAACGACATCATCTCATCATACAACACATCATTCTTCAACAAATAGAACAACACAATCATCAAATACGAATATTGGAGAAACAGTTTATATTACAAAAACCGGTAGTAAATATCATCGTGCTGGTTGTCGTTATTTAAGAAAAAGTCAAATTGCAATTTCTTTAAGTGAAGCTAAAAATGAAGGATACACAGCATGTAGTGTGTGTTTCTAAAATATAAAAATCATCAAAATATATAAATAGGAGATTTTAGAAATGTTGAGTTTAATCATCATTTAGAAAATCTCTTTTTATTTGGCTTAAGAACATATTTTCAAATAAATTGCTACTATTTTGATAATTAAATAATAGAACTATTATAAAAATTTTGAATTGATGAAGTATATAAATATATGATCTATAAAAAAATGGTAAGCATAATCACTTACCTTACCTTTTTGAATATTTTCTCCTTATAAAAAATTCATAAATGGCCATAACAACAAACATTCCAGGTACAGCAGTGAAAATGGCTATATGAAGAACAACTGTTTGGTCGAAAATAACGCCTTCTAAAATGAAAATCAATCCATATATAAACAATAATAGTGCAGTGGCATGATTATGTTTAGCAACATCTGTTATATTTTTAGCAAGTATAGGGCGTATATTATGATAAATTGTAAGAGGCTTCTGAGACGTATAATGATAGATTGCAGAAACTATGATAATTAATCCTACAACAATAATAAAATATTTTTCATGACTCATATGAAATCTCTCCTTCATCATTTTCTTTTTCATTGTTCATATTTATATATTGTTCAATCGTTTGATCTGAATAACTTAACAGATGACCAAATTCATAAGCGATTTCTGTTCTTAACTGAGAATATTGTTGATTTATAATAGATTGCCTTTTGTGTTCTTTTAATGCAATATATTCTTCTATATATTTCTTTTCTTTATAAAAGATAATATTATATGTTTTTCTATTGAGTGAATAAGGAAATAAATCAGTAATTAAAGGATTATCATCCAAATAATAATAAGTTTGATATTGATTTGTGATAGTTTCCACAAAAGGAATATAGCTATCTCTTTCTTCTTTGGTAGTACAAGGATGAGCTAAAGCTATATTTTTTATACCAGCTTTGACCATTTCATTAAAACAATCAATAACACCACATTGATAGGAATAGGGATCAATTTGTTTCATGGTTGTTCAAGTCCTCTCTTTTTGAATATCATTGTTATAATAATTATATCATATACACCAACAAGTTAAAATAATGATGATATAGACAAGAAACGTTTTTATAATGATGCTTAAAGAATAGTTTGATAAATATGATAGATTTCATGAATAATAAAACAGGACTATTTTGTCCTGCTTTAATAATAGAGTACGATTACTAACTGAATTCTGGTCTTAAGATATCAATATATTTAAATTTCCCATCGTTATATTCAAAGTGTAAAATACAGCAATTAGTGAAACCGCCATTATCCCTTACTATATTTGGATCAGTTACTGAACTTAAGAAGGAATAACAGGCACCACCATGAGATACAGCTAAAACATTTTGATGATCGTCATTTTCCATGATTTCAAGTAAACATTTTGACATTCTTTCTACAACATCATGCGTATATTCTCCACCATAATGAGGGAATAAGTCATCATAATTGAATTCACTCCAACGCTTTGGGTTTAAATCTTCACTTTCTCCTTCAAAATCACCAAAATTTCTTTCTTTAAGTTGTTTTAATCTTTTATAGGGTGTATCCTGTCCGATAATAATTTCTAATGTATCACAACATCTTTCGGATGTAGAACTATAGTAATGATCAAATGAAATATCTTTTAAACATTTCTTTGCTGCTTTGGCCTGCAAGATGCCAGTTTTGGTTAAAGGGGAGTCACACCAACCCTGTATTTTTCTTCTTTTATTAAATAGCGTTTCTCCATGTCTCATTAAATATAAATGTTTAGTCATCAATATCACCTCATATTGATTATATCAAATTTATTATATATAACCAAATACTTCTTTTATGCCATTCCCTATGCTTATAGAGCATATTTATTAATCATTTTCTTTATTGTTACCAATCTAACAACATTGGGTGATATAATAATGTTTAATTC
>NZ_NFHI01000046.1:0-17810 GCF_002159255.1 Massilimicrobiota sp. An80 | reverse complement strand
CTGTACCCATGCCGAACACAGAAGTTAAGCATCACAGCGGCGAAGATAGTAGGCAACTGCGAAAATAGCACGCTGCCAGTCCATGTGAGGGAATAGTCATTCTATTCCCTTTCTTTTTTATTTTGTATACTGAAAGAGAACTACCTTGTCTCATCTGGTGGTTCTTTTTTATGATATATTTGATGATAATCATCAAACATTAAAATGCTGATCAACTTAAATAATATTTATTTATATTAGTTTAAATGATAAATTGAAAGACTCAAATTATACTTATATAGAAAAAATATGTGATTTTTATAACTTTTTATATAAAGCAAAAGTATCTAAAAACTTAATAAATGTTAATATAGAATTTAAATTCCTTTTTAAAATATTTAGAAAACACTTGTTATAGTGTTTTTATTTTTACAATTCTTTACAAAATGAAGATATTTAACTGAATTTTATCAATGCTATACTTTACTCGCTAAGGAGGAAGTATGAAAATGAAAAATAAATTTTTTAAATTGGGGATGAGTGCTCTTGTTGCAGCAACATTTTTAACAGGATGCGCTGAAGAAAGCACACAAGCAAAGGTTGATTTAAATTCAATGACAATTGAAGAAATTACAGAAAAAGCAAAAGAAGATGGAGAAGTCAATTCTGTTGGAATGCCTGATACATGGGCTAACTGGGTTGAAACATGGACAGAACTTGAAGATGAATACGGAATTAAACATACGGATACAGATATGTCTAGTGCTGAGGAACTTGCTATTTTTGCAAATGAAGCAAGTGATGCAACAAAAGACATCGGTGATGTTGGACAATCATTTGGGCCAGTTGCAGAAGAACAAGGTGTAACTTTACCTTATAAAACATCATATTGGGATTCAATTCCTGATTGGGCTAAAGATGATAATGGTGATTGGATTATAGGATACTATGGTACCATTACATTTATTACAAATACAGATCTTGTTGATCAAGCACCAAAAAGTTGGCAAGATGTATTAAATGGAGATTATACATTAACAATTGGAGACGTTTCAGTAGCAACTCAGGCACAAAGTGCATTATTAAGTGCTGCTATCGCTTTTGGTGGTAGTGAAAGCAATATACAGCCTGGTCTAGACTTTTTCAAGACTTTAGCTGAAGAAGATCGATTAGATATGGGAGACACAAGTGTTGCACGTTTAGAAAAAGGTGAAATAGAAGTTGCAGTTTTATGGGATTACAATTCATTAGGATATCGTTCACAAATCTTAGAAAATAATGCCAATGCTCATTTTGAAGTATCAGTACCAACAGATGGAGCTATTCAAAGTGGATATTGTACAATTATTAATGCCTATACAAAACGTCCTTATGCTGCTGCATTAGCAAGGGAATATATTTTATCTGATGAGGGACAGATTAATTTAGCTAAAGGTTATGCGCGTCCAATTCGTGATGATGTAGAATTACCAGAAGATGTAAAGGCAATGCTTTTACCAGATGAACAATATAAAAATGCACGCTTTATTGAAGATCAGGAAGCTTGGGATCAAGCTGTGTCAGATTTATCAACATCTTGGCAGGAGGAAGTTGTTGCTTATGCACAATAATAAAGTTGTATTTGTTTTATTAGATGGATTACAGAGTGAATATGCTAGAGAGCATTTAGGTTATTTAGAACATTTATGTGAACATAAAAAGGCGGCTAAATATGAAGTGCTAGGTGAATTACCTAGCGCTTCACGCCCTATGTACGAAACAATTTTTACTGGATTACCAGTATATGAACATGGAATTACAAATAATAATATATGTCGATTATCTAATCAAATCCATATATTTGAATTACTTAAACAGAATCATAAAAAAAGTCTAGCATTAGCATATTATTGGATTAGTGAGCTCTATTTATCAGCACCATTTAATAAGTTTCAAGATGTCTATCATCATGATCCAAAGTCTTATATAGACCAAGGTTTTTTCTATTATGAAGACACTTATCCAGATAATCATTTATATGCATTATCATCAAGTTTAATGTCACATGATCAATATGATTTTGTGTTTATACATCCAATGGGTATCGACGATGCAGGTCATAAATATGGTGCAGGTTCACAAGAATACGCGCAAGCAGTTATTCAAAATGATAAACTCCTTTCAACATATATTCCACAATGGATTAAAGATGGGTATAGTGTTGTGGTAGGTGCAGATCATGGAATGAGTGAAAATGGTTATCATGGTGGTAATAGTCATCAGCAACGCACCACAGCATTATATATTATTGATCAACGCATTGTGAATGGGTATCATTCACAAGTTCTCACAACATTGGAGTTTGCGCCGTTGCTTTGTTATTTATTGGATATTCAAGCAACTGAAAAAATGAAACCTTTGGAGGTGAAACGTATTCATGAAAGCAAAAAAGAACTATAAATTTTATCTGTTCGCTTTATTACCCTTTTTTATCATTGTCTTATTATTTGAAATATTACCATTAATTAATATTGTGATAGAAAGTTTTTCAAAGACAGGTGGTGGAGGTTTTACTCTAGACCATTTTGTTAAAATTTTTAGTACACGTCTATATCAACAGTCTATTTATAACAGTTTATGGATATCTATTTTTTCAGCTGTTGTTGGTATATTTATTGCATTTATTGGTGCAAAAGCAGCACATAATGCCAGTCCTAAAATAAGAAATGCTTTCACTTCAGTATTAAATATTACAAGTAATTTTGCTGGAGTTCCATTAGCTTTTGCTTTTATGATTTTATTAGGAAATGTTGGTATATTAACATTAATTGGAAAAAATTATGGAATAGAATTTTTGGCTAATTATGATTTATATACAATTAATGGTTTGTTATTAACTTACATTTATTTCCAAATTCCATTAGGAACTTTATTGATGCTTCCTATTTTTTCAGGATTAAGAAAAGAATGGAAAGAAGCTGTAGGACTATTAGGTGGAAACAGTTTTCACTATTGGTTTAAAGTTGCAATACCATCATTATTACCAAGTATATTAGGAACATTTTCAGTTTTATTTGCCAACTCATTAGCGGCTTATGGAACAGCATATGCATTGTTGAGTAATAATATTTCTCTATTACCAATTCGTATTTCTCAACAATTTGTTGGTGAAGTTGTTCAAAATCAAGAATTTGGTTGTGCTCTTTCATTGGTCATGATGGCTTTAATGGTTATTTCAGTTTTAATTACAAATAAATTACAAAAGAAATCAGGTGGTGTCCAATGAAATTAAAAACACAATTATGGGATGGATGTATTTTATTTATTATCGCAGCATTTTTAATTATACCATTAGCTTTAACTTTCTTATATTCTGTTTTTACAGCATGGATGGATATTTTACCAACTGGTTTTACTCTTAGCTTCTATTCAGAAATATTAACAGATGGAGCTTTTATTAATTCATTATTAAGATCTTTAGTTATTTCTTTTGTGCCAGTGTGTATTTGTAGTTTGGCTATATTATTAGTTCTTTATGTGACAACATTATATATGCCAAAATTAGAAAAGTATATTGAAATTTTATGTAATATTCCATATGCCATTCAAGGTGTTATTTTAGCAGTAGGTATAATTTCACTATATTCAGGTAAACCCGGCTTTTTATCAAATCGTCTTTTTCTTTTAGTAGGAGCTTACTGTATCATTATATTACCATATACATTTAGAGGTTTAAAAAATACTATTGGCGCATTAAATGTGAAATGTGTTGTAGAAGCTGCACAGGTGTTAGGTTGTTCTCAACTACATGCCTTCTTTGCAATTATTATTCCACAAATGAAAAATGGAATTATTTCAACAATGATGTTAGCTTTTACAATGTTATTTGCAGATTTCGTTGTTGTTAATATGATTGCCGGAAGTGCATTTAGAACAGCAGGTATTTATTTATATCAAACAATGTCAAAATCAGGACAATTATCAAGTGCAATTATCGTTATTCTTTTTATTACAACATTTATCATTTCAACATTAACATTAATGATTCAAAATAAAGCAGTCACAAAGAGGGGGAAAAATTAATGGCATACATTGAATTTAGAGATATATGCAAAAGCTACGATGGTGAAAATCAAGTTTTAAAAAATATTCATTTAGATGTAGAAAAAGGTGAATTAGTTACATTACTTGGACCAAGTGGTTGTGGAAAATCAACATTATTAAGATCTTTAGCAGGATTAGAGCAGATTAATTCAGGGAGAATTATATTAGATGGTAAAGATATTACAGATGTACCAGTTCAAAAACGTGGTATAGGGATGGTTTTTCAACAATACTCATTATTTCAAAATATGAATGTAGAGGAAAATATTGCCTTTGGTTTAAAAATCGCAAAAGTAGATAAAAATCAGATAGCTCAAAAAGTACAGCGTGCTATTGAAATGGTAGATTTGGTAGGAAAAGAAAAAAGTTATCCGAGTCAATTATCTGGTGGACAACAACAACGTGTAGCTATCGCAAGGGCAATCGTTATGGAACCAAAAGTTCTATTATTAGATGAACCATTAAGTGCAATTGATGCAAAATTAAGACGTGAGTTACAGGAAAAAATCAAACGTGTACAAAAAGAGTTAAAAATTACAACTATATTTGTAACACATGATCAAGATGAAGCCATGATTATGTCTGATAAAATTCATTTAATGAATGGTGGAATCATTGAACAAAGTGGAAATCCTGTAGAATTATATACACACCCTGTTTCTAAATTTGCGGCTGAATTTATAGGACATTATAATATATTAGATAATCATCAATTAAAAACATTGCTACCAAAACAAGACTTTGATAATCATTATTATGCAATTAGACCGGAAACCATTTCTATTCAAAATGAACCAATTCAAGATCAAAATGTCTATAGTTTTGAAGCAAAAGTTAGTCACTATATTTCAAGAGGAAATGTTTTACGATATACATTAAATTGTCATGATGTTATTTTAAAATCAGAAACATTGTTTAGAAGTTCTACACTGTTTGATGAAGGACAAAAAGTGTATGTTGGAATTGAGCCACATAATATTCTAGCCATTAGAGAATAAATGAAGACTGTTTAAAGACAGTCTTTTTAGACTATCAATGGAAATGAAAAAGAATTATAATAGGAGAGGGATGATAAAATATGATAAAACAAAATTTACACACACATTCACTTTATTGTGATGGCAAAAATACAATCGAGGACATGACTTTAGAAGCTATTCAAAAAGGTTTTACGATTTTAGGTTTTTCAGGACATGGGAATTGTCGAGAAATAGATGATTACTCTATGACTGATGATAACACCCAAAAATATATTCAAGATGTCCTTGAAGTCAAAGAAAAATATAAAGATCAGATACATATTTTTTTAGGTATTGAAGAAGATATTTTAGGACAAAGCTTTGAAAAAAATAATCCATATGATTATATTATTGGAAGTGTTCATTTTGTAAAAGCTGGTGAAGAATATTTAGCTGTTGATCAAAGTCAGGAAGTGACGCATAAGATTGTAGATTATTATGGGGATTTTTTAAGCTATGCTCAAAGTTATTATGAAGAAGTGAAAAAGATAGCTTATAGAAGTGATGTAGATATAGTAGGGCATATTGATTTACTTACAAAGTTTAATGAGAATGAAGAATTTATTGATTTTGATGATCAGGAATATTTAAAATTAGCATATGAATGTATTGATATGCTTGTTGGTCAAAAGAAAATTTTTGAAGTCAATACAGGTGCTATTGCCAGAGGACAAAGAAAAACACCTTATCCACATCATATACTATTAAAATATATTCATGATCATGGTGGGAAAATCTGTCTTAATAGTGACTGTCATCAAAAAGAAATGTTAGATTGTTATTATAAGGAATCTTTAGAATTGATTCAAGATTGTGGTTTTACATCTATGATGGTGTTAACAGATCAAGGATTTATAGAAAAAGATATTCAAGAATTTTTATAAAAATGGAGATAAATAATGGAACAGAATTTTAATTTACATACGCATACAACACGCTGTCATCATGCTGTTGGAAAAGATGAACAATATATTCTGGCAGCGATAGAAGCTGGAATGAAAACAATAGGATTTAGTGAGCATATGGCCTATCCTCATGTAGAAATAGCTGCTGAACGTATGTATAATCGAGATGTTCAAGAATATTTACATACGATGTATCAATTAAAAGATAAGTATAAAGATCAAATTGAAGTATTAGTAGGCTTTGAAATAGAATATTATGATGATCAAAAAGATTATTTACTTAAAATGAAAGAATGTTGTGATTACATGATTATTGGACAGCATTTCCGCTATTTTGATGGTTATAATTATGATTATTTTAATAATGATGAAGATGTCTTGATGTATGCAAATCAAATTCAAAGTGCTTTGGAACTAGGATTAACAAGATATATAGCACATCCAGACTTCTTTATGTTAGGAAGAAGACAATGGACACCAGCATGTGACAAGGCATCACAAATCATTGTTGAAGCGGCTAAAAAATATCATGCTGTTTTAGAAATTAACTTAAATGGTTTAAGATATGGGAAACTCTACTATCAAGATGGTTTGGCATATCCTTATCCACATCCAGAATTCTTTAAACATGTTACAAAAGAAAATAAAGTTTGTTTTGGTTATGATGCCCATCATCCTACAACTTTATTAGAACATCAACGTATAGATATATGCTTGGATCTTTTAAAAGATTATGATTTTAATTTTTTAGAAGATATTCATGAAATATTATAAGAAGTCTAAAAGGATTTTTTAGTAAGACGTATTAATTATGCAAAACAGAAACCTTTGTTTGAAGAAGATTTAACAATTCAAGAAAATATAGATACACTTTATCACATATTTAATATAAAGAAAGATTCGTTTTTAGAAGAGTAACTCTTAAAGGAATTGGAATTAGAAAATACTTTGGATAAGTATGGTTCAATGCTTATGGAAGAAGAAAAGAAACGCTTGTCATTATTATTTGCGATTATCTCACAAAGAGGCATTATTTTATTAGAAGAACCAACTACTTTTGTTGATTAAAAAATGAGTCAAAAGATGATCAAGTTAATAAAATATTATTTGAGTTCACGTATGACCGTTATAGCAACACAAGATCAAAATAGCAGATATTATTTATCATATCTTGAAGTATTTTTTCACTGAATTAATTATTTGTGGTGTTGTTTTAGGATTTCTTTTGAAAAATGAATACTTGAGTATATATAAAGAAGAATTGGAAAAATATGTTTTTCAAAATGATACAATTGTTTATCAGCCAATTGATGAATGGAGTTATAGATATAGTGGTGATGAATTCCCGCTATCTACAGAAACTGTTGAACACCTTCAGCAACTTGACTATATTAAAGAGATAAGACCGATGTATCTCTTTTATCATTATAATGTGAATTATGTCTATCATAATAATCGGCTAGTTTTTTAAATGGCTCTATATTCAATATATTGGATATGATGAAAGAAAAGATTACAGTTTATATTTAAGAGATAATTATTTGACAGAAGTAATTTATTTGACTACAAATCTTGTGAGCAGAATGGGAATATTTCAGCCAGGAGATACATTGACTTTTAAATTGCTTGTACCACAATATAATATTTTTAATAACAGTATTAATCTGTTTTGGGGCACATTTATTACCGAAGGCATACAGTTTATACTCTTCTATACAAATCTCAGACATATTTTAAGGTCTTAACATTAAAACTTGCTATAAGTGTCTTATAGCAAATTTTCACTTTATTTTTTGTTTTTGTATTTGATAGACATAATGTGAAATAAGTGATGTTGGTGCTATTTTCATTGCAAATTTAGCAAGTTTGATTTTCCATCCAGGAATGATATAGAATTTTCCTTTCAATAATTGCTTCACTGTTATTTTTGCAACATATTCACTACTCAATCCATTTAATGAAAATTGCACATTAGCAGTCTTATGAAATGGTGTATTTACTGGACCAGGGCATAAAATACTGATTTGAACATGAGAGTGTTCTTTTTTTAATTCTTCTCTTATAGCTTCTGATAACCTAACGACATAAGCTTTTTAGGCATAATATGTGGCCATAAGAGGACCAGGCATAAATCCACCAATAGAGGCGACATTGAGAATTGTTCCATGATCTTTTTCTTTCATATCTTGTAGATAAAGTTTTGTTAGTACATGGAGTCCAATAACATTAGTATGAATCATTTGAATATCTTTTTCTAAAGATGTCTGATAGAAATAACCACAATCTCTTAATCCAGCATCATTAATGAGAACATTAATATCTTTATATTCTTTATATAATTGATAACAGTTTTCTTCTTTGGAAATATCCATACAAACCACTTCTATATGTGTATTTATTTGTGTTTGTAGTTCTTTTAATTTTTGAATATTTCTAGCAACTAAAATTAAATCATATCCTCGAAGACTTAATTCTTTTGCAATAGCTTTTCCAATTTCCGATGAAGCCCCTGTGATTAATGCTTTCATATTTTACCTCCAATCTTTCCCTATTATATCATAATTCAATCAAAAAAATAGCTACTCATTTAAAGTAGCTCAATGGAGTCAACTTAGTATATTAGACTAGGTGACTCTTTTTTTATTTCTGTAATTCTTGTGGTATGACTATATGTACTCTTTATTATTATGCAAAAAAAGCGCATAAAGCCCCTGTTGATTTTTTTCGTTTTTTAAAATTTTATCCCATTAAATTTATGATACAATATAATTGTATTCTTAACTACGGGGATATTGTCATAAGCACTGATTTGTATCGTCTGACTTTTGGATTGTTTCTTCCATCAAGTCTGAAGCGATAGCTTGGTGGTGAAATCATGACTCGTCCCCATCGTTGGTAGTGCCTGTTTGGGCGAACAGGCACTTTTATTGTGTGCCGGGCATGGCACGGATTCAGTCGGAGATAGACCGACCACAGGTAGTTACCGCCAAGTGTAGTGAACCACAAGTCGTTAACAGTGATGTTAAGGATGGAGGAAGTGGTGTAGCGATTCTTTTGAGCGTACGAACAGAAACCTGATATAAGGCTAAATGGTGGATAAGATTGCAGTACAAACCGAAGTCCAAAAGGTAAACGTAAAACCAAGACAGTAAATCAGGACGTTGTGAAAGAAATAGGATTCGTGATTTACCCCGGGAGGTCTTGTGGACGATGAATTCCAATATCTTTAAAATCAGTGATGGTAACATCGGTCGAAAAAGGTCTGCCACAAGAAGTCAGCTGAGGTCGTAGTAGGTAAAGACATCTATACCAAAGGACCTAATGTTTATATGGTGCAACTCACCATGCGCAATGTTTGGACAGTTCGAAATCGAGGATAGTTCCATAAGTGGGAATCGTAATCCCATGGGAATGAAGGTAGAGGGAATGGTTCCAGATATATCTACAAAAGGAAGGAGAAGCAACAACATGAAATTAATTGAAGTGATTCTAAGAGATGAAAATCTCGAAGAGGCAATCAAAAGGGTCAAGAGTAATAAAGGTGTACCTGGCATTGATAAGATGACAGTGAATGAAATTGACGCGTATTTCAAGACCCATAAGGAACAGATAAAGAAACAGATATTGGAGAAGAAATACAAACCCCAACCAGTAAGAAGAGTCTATATTCCTAAATCAAATGGGAAGAAAAGACCCCTAGGAATTCCAACAGTAGTAGATAGAGTCATCCAACAATCGATAGCACAAATATTATCAGAAATCTATGACAGTAAGTTCAGTGAGAATAGTTTTGGATTTCGACCAAATAGGAGTGCACATGATGCCATCATGCGAACACTAGACTACTTGAATGAAGGATACGAATGGGTCATTGATTTAGATATAGAAGCATACTTCGATACAGTCAATCACGATAAATTAATTTCAATACTTAGAGAGCATGTGAATGACTCGACAACACTGCATTTGATTCGCAAATTCCTGCAGGCAGGAATCATGGAAAATGGTCTTGTAAAAGCTAGTACCATAGGAATGCCACAAGGCGGATTATGCCGATATCCACATAATCCTCCTTATGTGGAGTTAGTTATTATGCCGAGTTAATTTAAATTACCCTTTAATAATCATATGGTTTTCTTTATTTTCTCGGCATAATATTATTATTTAAAGCTGTTTAAGAAGTCTAATAATTCTTGATCTTTACTCCAATCAATATAATTTTCTTCAATTAATTTCGGTGCTAAATTATTTATGGCTTCATTTTTCTTTCTTGAATCTGCTCTTGCATAAATCATAGTTGTTGAAATATCTTCATGCCCCAAAAAATCTCGAATGTAGACAATAGGAATATTAACTGCAAGCATGTGCATTGCTTTACTATGTCTAAACATATGGGGATGAACTTTTGATGGAAAACTAGGATCATTATTTTTTAATATTGTTGCATATTTTTGAACAATATATTCTATTCCATCTCTACCCATCTGTTGATTATTTTTATTTTTAATCAAATATTCATTCTTTAATTTAACATCTGTAAAAAATTTAGATATGTAAACTTCTAGTATCTGATTCATATTTTTAGAAATAGGGACTATGCGTATTTTTGAACCTTTACCATGTAGTTTAACTGTAGGATTATTACCTAAATTGATATCTTCAATTTTTAAATCACATAATTCCTGTACTCTAGCACCTGTATCATATAATAAGCACATGATGATACGATGCCTCAATCCTGCTAATGTATCTGTGGGCGGAAGATTTATTAATTTGTTCATTTGTTCTTCAGTTAGATAATCAACTTGTCTAATAGTAGTTTTTAATGATTTAACTGATAAAACAGGCTGTAAATAAGCCAGATTTTCAATACTTTCATACTGTGCAAAATTTATAAATGATTTGATTCCTGCTAATCTTTGATTGATAGTAACAGGTGTATTCCCACGATTTTTCAACCATTCAATAAATTCAAGAACAAGTTCTCTATTAATTTGATGCATCTTAAATTTATTAATGTTCATACTTTTGTCATCTCTTAGAAAAAGAATAAATAATTTTAAAGAATCTTTATAGCTGTTTATAGTATTTTTTGAACAGTTTCGGTGAAGAGGTAAATATTCAGTTAAAAACTTGGTTATGAGAACTGCAAAATCAGTTGCTGTCATATTCTTCAATCTTTTCAATCATATTAGGATAGAAACTTTCAAGTTTTAACTGAATCATCGGAAAAAGTGTAGCTGTCAATTTAAGATAATAAGCTGTTTCATCAAAACTTTCATGACCTAACATCGTTTTCATATATGGCAGATATACCAATAAATTCTTTTCCTCATATACCCATTTCTTTAATAAATTAACACAATAAGTATGACGAAAGTCATGAACTCGTGGACCACGTCCACTATGCGATATTCCTGCTTTATCAAGATATCTTCTGAAATTTTTGTACACACACTGAAGTGTTAGTGGTTTGCCAGGTAATTTCATAAAGAAATATTCTGATTCATCAGAATCAATATGAATAGTTGATTTTAATTCTTTACATTTTTTTACTAATACAGGATGAATTGGAATTTTTCTGTCTTTATTATTTTTTCCGTTTTTAACTATAAAGTAGCCTTCATCCAAATGGAAGTCCTCAATTTTAGCCAATCTTAGCTCAGATACACGTAATCCGCTTGTATATAATAATCTAAAAAATATAGGCATAATAATATGACGATATGGGCATTCAGAAGGAACTGATTGACTCTTATCAACGGCTTCAAAAAATCTTCTTAATTCATCATCGGTATAGATATGTGCATTATATTTTGGGGCGCTTCTTGTCAATTTCTTTGGAGGAACATATACATCAAATCCTAATTCTAATAAATATGAGCATAGTACTCTCATAATTGATATTCTATTGTTTTGATTTGCTTGTGTTTCATACGTTTTTCTTAGACACCATTCATCAACTACTGATTTAATAATTACTTTTTCTTGTATGTTTTTATCTACAAAATATTTGTCTATTCTTTTTAATGCGAATTCTTCTGCTGCGTATTTAAATCCTTGTGCTCTCTTTAAATTGATCAGATCCTGAATTTCGTTTTTGAAAATACTATCGAATATTAATGTATTCATCATCAAACACCAAATCCAAAACGCATTCTTTTAATTTATCAAGATCTGTCTTTAAATAAATAGAAGTTATATCAGTACTAGAATGTCCAAGAATTGATGTGATAACTGGCAATTCAACCCCTGCATCGAGAAGCATAGAAGCTGATGTATGCCTTAGAGAGTGAAAGCCTCTATGACAATTTTTGTTTAATGGAATTTTCGCTTTTTTCATATAAAAATGAATTCTACCTGACAAATGGTTTTCATCACTTAGTATATCAAAAGGTGGCATATGTTTTAAAAATATATTTTTTGATTCATAATATTTAGGTCTTCCATTTTTTATATAATCTATTACTGCCCATCCAACTGCATCAGGGATAGGTAATGTTAATGGTTTTTTTGTTTTATGTTGAATAATGCTCAACTTTTTTTCTTCCCAGTTAAAATCATCAAATGTTAGATTCTTAATATCAGAAATACGTAACCCTAAAATACAAGCTAGTACTATCATTGCGTAATCCCTTTTTCCAATAGGACTGTTTCTATCAATGGTCTGTAATAATTTTTTAATTTCATCTTCAGTCCATACCGATGGTATCTTAGCCGATTTTGATATAGTTGGCATATGAATAAGAGAAGCAATATCACTTTTTAATATATTTTTTTCATTCAAATATCTTAAAAAATATCGTAATCCGCAGATATGTTGTTCAATCGTTTTAAAAGACATACCAGTAAAAGTTCTTATATAATCATTGCATATGGATAAATCAATATGACTAACATCAGTTATTCTTTTTTGATTAAGATAATCAAGAAATATTAGAGAAATTCTAATATAATGTTTTTTAGTAGATTTCGACAATTCGGTGTGATCTAAATAATCATTAAAATGAATATGAACATTTAAATAATCACCCTCTAATCTGATTGGATTTTTAGATGCATGATATCGTCTAGTAAGTACACCATGAAGCTTATAATCCTGTAAAATTTGAATCGACCTAATCAACTGCATCTGTTGATCTTTTAATTTGGATTCTTCAAAAACTGAAACAATACCATGAATCTTTTCCAAAAATATTAAACCTTTATCAATAGAAAAAACATCATCTCCATATTCTGATAAAAGAAAATCATTTAGTTTTTTCCATTCTCTTTTATAAAAGTTTATGGTGGATGAACTATAGTTATTATCAACTAATAATTCTGTTAATCCACTACAAATTAGTTCTAATCTCATAATCATCACGCTCCTTTAAATAGAAATAGAACTATATTTCTATTTAAATTGTGATGTATTATGCCGAGAAAATAAAGAAAACCATATGATTATTAAAGGGTAATTTAAATTAACTCGGCATAATAACTAACTCCACATAAGGAGGACCTCTAAGTCCAATTTTATCAAATATCTACTTAGATAAATTTGATAAGGAATTGGAAGCAAGGGGACTATGCTTTGTGAGATATGCGGACGATAGTAATATCTTCGTTAAAAGCGAGATGGCAGCAAATCGAGTGATGAAGTCAGTCACATCATGGCTAGAGAGAAAATTATTTCTAAAGGTCAGTGCAACCAAAACAAAGATAGTAAGACCAACGAATAGTCAATTTCTAGGTTTTACATATTGGAAGAACTCATCAAGATGGGAATGTATTCCTACAAAGAAGAGTAAGAAAAACCTGTATGACAAATGTCGAAAGGAACTCATCCGAAAGAAATGTGTTGCACAGACCAACACAAAAACATTCACTAGGATAAATCAAATCGTCAATGGATGGATAAACTACTTCCGAATTGGAAGAATGAAGAACTTCATAGATGAATTTGGTCAATGGTTGAGACATAAAATAAGGGTCATTATCCTGAAACAGTGGAAAACACCATCGAGGATATATAAAAATCTACAAAAGTTGAATGAGAAATTGCCTTATCACTTCAGTGATGAGCAAATCTATTCGGTAGCGAATACAAGGCTTGGACTATATAGACAAGCAAATGGGAATGTAGTTAACTTCTTACTTAATGCGGATATTCTAGCCATAAGAAAAGAGGAAAGACCTGGTTTGGTCAATCCCCTCGCATACTATCTAAGATAGGTTGTATTAACATATAAATGTAGCGCCGTATACGAGACCCGTACGTACGGTTCGGTTATCCAGAATTCTGGATAATTGCACTTATCCCGAATTATTGATTATCCCGAAAAACAGGTTTTTCCAATGAAAAATCAAGTAAAATTCGGGATAATTTTTTATAATGGCTTCAGGAGGTAATCATTATGAAAATACTTATAACTGAAGCTGTCGAATCAGCTATGAATGCATTCTTTGATGCATTAGGCAATGATACTTATAAAGAACAGTATCGCTCAACTCATTTCAATCCCATTTTAGTAGAATACAAACGGATGGGAGAGGATTATTACGATGAAGCAGTCAATGATAATGTTGAGAAAATATATCAATCTTATCTAGAAGCTAATCAATTTGGTAAAAGAACATTTAATAAACGTCTAAGAGGTCTGAGAATTCTTAAAGAAGTAATAAAAACCGGCAATTTTAAATGGAAATTTAAAATTGCCAATGAAGAAATAGTTACTAATCTGTTTACAGAATCCATTGATCGTTATATTGGAACCAGAGATTTAAGTCCTCGTAATATAGACTTTGAAAAAAAGACATTAATTAAATTCTCTACATTCTTGATTGAAAATGGTGTATATAGATATCAGGACATAACTTACGACCACATTGTATCTTTTATCAAACTTGTATCTTTAACTTCACCTGGATCGCTTGATAAAGTAGCTACTGCATTATCTAAATATATGCGAAAACTCTTTGATGAACATCTCATCTTTAAGGATATTTCACATCTTATAAAGGTCAAAAGAGTAAAAAATGGAAAAGTTAAAAAAGTTGCAGATATTAATGATATCACAAAGATTTTAAAAATCATTGATAGAAATAGCTCTGTAGGTAAGAGAGACTATGCAATCATCGTTTTAGCTTGCTTTACAGGAATCAGGGCAGGAGATATCGTTAATATAAAACTTTCTGATATTGATTGGAAAAATAAAGAAATCCTAATCATTCAAGGAAAGACTAATTCTTATCTAAAATTACCACTCAATAATGATGCGTGTGCAGCTTTGGCTGATTATGTCTTAAATGGAAGACCTGAGACTAAATCTGATAAGTTGTTCATCAGATCATTAGCACCATTTGAAGGATTCCGTGATGGTGTTTCGATAAATAATATATTAAGAAGAAGGTCAGCAGATGCGGGTGTAATGGTTGGTGGTAAGAATACGATACATGGTATAAGAAGGATGATTGCGACCGAAATGATAAAGTCTGATCAATCAATTTATACAGTAGCCCAGATACTTGGGCACCAATCAATAAAACCATCTAGACAATACATCGATCTTGATGTAGAAGGCCTGAGAAAATGCACACTATCTTTTGATGATATACGAGGTGATAGACGATGAAATATTGCTGGGAATATACAGATGATTATCTTGAATATCGCAGTAGTTGTGGATTAGATACAAAAAACCCTAGATGGTATATTAAAGATTTTTCAAGATACCTTAAAGATAACTATCCCAATGAAACGATCATTACAAAGAAGATGGTGATTCCATGGTGTATCGCAAGACCGACTGAAAAAAGTTATAGTTTCAAAAAGAGGATGTCTACTCTCAGGCAGTTTACTATATTCATCTATTCGATAGGTGTTTGTGAGTTTATCCTGGATACAAGTTTTACTCCCAAAGCAGAACGCTATATCCCATATATTTTCACTGATCAGGAACTTACTGATTTATTTGATACAGCCATCAGAAACAGCGTTCAAGATCCGAGTTCATATAAGAAGCTAATTATATCTGTTATCTATCGGTTGATATTTTATTGTGGATTGAGGCCTAACGAAGGAAGAGAAATAATGATAAGCGACATCAATCTTAATGATAAAACGATCTTCATAAGAAGGAATAAAGCTCATAAGGAAAGAATCATACCGATATCTGATGATGTCAATGAAATGATCAAAGATTATATGCGAAAAGCTTCGGTATTTAAAATGAATAGTCCCTATCTGTTTAGCTCACCTAGGCTTGATAGTTATAAATCGACTTGGCTTAGGACAGAGTTTTTAAAATTATGGAAAGCGACTAAAGAGCCATCTAATATGACCAGAATTAGAGTGTATGATCTACGACATCGATTTGCAACGACGTTAATGATGAAATTTCTTGATGAAGGAGAAGACCTGAATAATATATTGCCTTACATGAGTTCTTATATGGGACATTCCAGCTTTGAAGAAACAGCTTATTATATTCATTTACTACCTGATAGACTAAAGACTTCAAAAGCTATCGATTGGGGAATAATGGAATCACTCATTCCAGAGGTGTTACCATGAAAAAGAACGAGCTGAAATATTTCAAGATGATTCGCGATTTCTTTGAAATCTTTCTCCCAAACCAAAAAGGGGCAAGCAAACATACAATTAAGAGTTATAAAATCTGTATGAATCAATTCTTGGATTTCGCTAAGGCTAGTTTAGGCATCAAACTCAGAGATTTTGATTTTAATCATACAACGATTGAACTTGTCGAGTCATTTCTTGAATATGGGGAAAATGAATATCATTGGTCAGCTAAGACTAGAAATCTAAAATTAGCTGCCATAAGATCATTCTACAAGTATTCTGCCAATCATGATATAACGTTAATCGATATTTACCTGAAACTTATGACGATTCCTATAAAATCTGTAACTAAAGGAATCATCATAGATTTCTTAAGTGAGAAAGAATTAGAATTTCTTCTCAGTCAACCTAATCAATTAAATGTCAAAGATAGAAGAAATCTCACGATGATGATTACTTTATATGATACAGGAGCTCGAATACAGGAATTATTAGATATAAGGCTCAAAGATATCTCTTTAGACTCATCTCCGCATATCGTTCTTAATGGTAAAGGAAGAAAGATGCGTATAGTTCCAATAATGGATAAAACAGTTGAGCATCTCAGGAAATATTTAGATAACTATGAGTTAACCAGTGAAGACCATGTCTTTTTTACATTTCATAACGGTGAACGAACAAAAATGAATCCTGACACAGTACAGAAATTTATCGATCGATACTGTATCATGGCAAATAATGCTGATTCAAGCTTTCCAAAACATATATATTGTCATATGTTTCGTCATTCTAGAGCTATGCATCTATACCGTAACGGTATGCCTCTTCCTCTGGTATCTGAATGGTTAGGTCATGCGCAGATTAACACCACTAGGGAATTCTATGCCAATGCAGATACTGAAATGAAAAGAAAAGCGATCAATGCAGCTTCATCCGTTATTGATATAACTAATACCAACACTAATGATTATGATTTTGATGATGAAGATCTTTTGAAAAAATTATATTCACTCAAGTAATAAAAATTATCCCGAATTTTACTTGATTTTTCATTGGAAAAACCTGTTTTTCGGGATAATCAATAATTCGGGATAAGTGCAATGAGAGGGGCGAAGATTAATTTCTTCCCTCTACTCTATTTGTCTAGCATCTTCTCTATCTGTTCTATCTTCTTTTTTAGCTGTCTTTTTTTACCATTGATCATTGAAAGCAGAATGTTGACATCATGTATGATTTCATGTAGCTGTGCTATGTTGA
>NZ_NFHI01000045.1:0-19024 GCF_002159255.1 Massilimicrobiota sp. An80 | reverse complement strand
TTTAGAATACAATCAAATGACAAAACGAAAACTCATTTAGAAATGGAGAGCCGTATGCATTGAAAGGTGCCCGTACGGTTCGGGAAGGGGCGAGGTCTTCTAGACTTCGCCTATTTCATCCTATAATAAAAAAACTCGTTCTCACCATGAAAAACATCATAGTTGAGGACGAGAGTTCATGACTTCGTGGTTCCACCTCATATTCATTATTGCCTCACGACAATAACCTTATCAAGTACGCTTATTCATATAAGTTCATACTCTAGCGTGATAACGGTCGCATTCCGTAGCAGCTTACTTTATTTTTCAGTGCTCCACTCAAGGACGAGTTCAATAACACTTTCACAGTTCTTTCCACCAGCCAGAACTTCTCTATGCATCATTTGTTATTTACTATTTCCTATCACTGTATTTATTATAGAGTTGTTGGATATATCATATACCTTTTTATAAATATAGTCAACCATATTTTATATTTTTAAGCATTTCTTTTTTTGGTTTTATGAAATATTATATTCTATTTTTCGCCTTTTTCAAAAAATAAAACACAACAAAAAAATATCTTTTACCCCATCATAAGCAATCAATTCCTATATAAAAGATAAAAAACTATATATCAAAATAGATATATAGCTTTATTTGAAGCCTTATCATGGCACCCAATTTTATCATTTTTCATAATTCTAGTCATCAAATATATCTGTGCCACAGTGTGAACACTTCTTACCAGAAAATATGCTACTCATATCCAGTAAACTACCACAAAAATGACATCTCCATATAAAAGGATATAAAACATAAATAGCTACCGTTCCAATAAAACCAATGAAACATAATACATAATAGAATATATCCAGATTCATATTAACGGGAACAACTGTGGTAGCTGATACCACAAGAATCGCCAAAAAGTCATATACTAGCATATAAATGACAAATTTTCTATATCTTCGTTTCATTAACTCAATTTACCATAGTCGTATTATATGGACATGTCAAGACAACATTTTTTACTGTTTTTCCTGATACTCCAGTAATATTTACTGATTTAATTCTCTGTGATATATATGTTGAACCTTTATATCCTGCATAAGCCTTAGAAGTACTGTCATAATATGCTGGAGTAAACGTGCTAGTATAAGTAGCAATTCTATGAGCTGTTTTTGCACCATTAGCTCCATATTTAAGTGTAGGAACAACAACTGTCGCCGTGCATGATGCTTTTGTATAAGAAGCCGAATGAACCCATAATCCACTTGGTGATTTAAAATAGACAAAAGAGCATGTTTCAGCAGTATTCCAAGTATATGAACTACTTATACTTGTAACAGTTGTTGTACTTGATATATCAGATGCAACTGATTTAATAAAATCATATGCTGAAATAGCTTTTCCAGCTTTACTTTCACCAGCTACTGTTTTTCCAATTGTTTTTAAAACACTAAACGTTTTTGCTTGAGCTGAGGTATTAGATTTCAAAGCAGTAACACCAGTTTTGTATAAATTACTACTTGTCGTGGGAGTTGCAAGCACTCTCATTACATCATATGTTTTTCCTCCAGTAGTATATTTACTATATACTGTTTTCATTGTTGCACCTTTAACTTTAGCAATACCTCCAACTTGATCTTCACCAATGATTTTTGCCAATTCAGATCCCGTAACAGTTTGGACACCTAAACTATTCAATTGATTTTCATATTCTTTTACAGAACTGAAATTTTCCTCAACAAATGCTTCATTTTGCAAATCAATAATTGCATTGATTTCATCAATTGTTGTGTTTGTTTCATCTCCATTACTATCTAATACAATTTCTTTTTCATCATTAGAAAAAGCTGAAACATTCTGCATTTCTATCACCGAGAATAGAAAAGCAGACGCTAATAATGATACTGATATTTTTTTCAAGTTTATATTCATTTTTCTATCATATTGAAGATTTTTAATCTACAATTTTCCCTTCTTATTCAAATATTTATATATAATGCACTACAACATTATTTAATCATAAATCAAGAAAAACATAAATACCATTCATTTATACTTAATATTCACTTAAATAAACTTTAACAATCTTTTATAGAAAATATATGTTGAAAATGAAAAATCAGTTATTTAACAATTCATCTGTCTTTTCACAAATATAAACAAATTGAATTTATATTTTTACTTTTAATAAATACCTATCAACTCATCTCGTGTTTTTTATGAGAACAAGCCTGTTTCTAGAACAAAAGCTGAATCTCCTTCATTTTATGCGACCTATCCTAGCATCTTGCATTATTTCTTGTTGAATGGATCATTTCATTAATTGTTCTGCCTCTTCATCTTCTTTCAATGAATTTTTGAAATATTCTTGTATGCTTTTCTTATCCTTTTACTGTACAACAATCATCAATACCACTTTTATATTATTTTATACACTTTTTGATTATCTTACTTTTTAGCTTTAGGAATCACATCTCATTTTTAAATCTCGTTACTACGCGATAGTTTGTGGATTTTAATTCAATACAAAAAAGAATAACCCCAAAGGTTATTCTATCGATCAAAAGCTAAATCAATAAGACGATCAATTAAATCACTATAAGTGATGCCTAAATCAGCTATTAACTGAGGATACATCGAAATCTTTGTAAATCCAGGCATCGTATTAATTTCATTAAGATAAATCTGATTTGTTTTCTTATCCAAGAAGAAATCCACACGAGAAAGTCCATGTCCATCAACAGCTTTGAAAACTTTTAATGCATATTCTCGAATTTTTTCTTGAATGTTAGCATCAACTAATGCAGGAATACATGTTTTGCTTTCTTCATCTTCATACTTTGATTCAAAAGTATAAAACTCTCCATGAGGCATAATTTGACCAACACGAGAAACAATAGGATCATCATTACCTAATACTGCTGTTTCCAATTCAATACAATCAATACATTCTTCAACAACAATATGGCTATCATACTGTCCTGCCTGATGTAAGATATCTAAGAATTGTTCTTTTTGGTCCACACGATAACAACCTACACTTGATCCTGAACGACTTGCTTTCACAAAACAAGGAAACCCTAACTGATTTTTCACTGCTGTTAATATATCATCAGTTTCATCAAATTGATGATTCACAACAACATATTGACCATCATATCTTTTTTTCACATATAAAGATTTCACTTGTGGAATTCCTACTGTTTCTAAAATCTTTTTGGTATAAATTTTATCCATGGCCACACTTGAAGCCAATGTTCTACATCCTACATATGGAACACCAGCCAATTCAAATAACCCCTGAATCGTTCCATCTTCACCATATTGTCCATGAAGAACAGGGAAAATAACATCTTGTTGTTTCAACAAATGATAAATATCTTCAATATGTGTTGAGTGATCTAACCATGAATCTAAAGTTAAATCTTCCTGACTGGCATCTAAAAGATACCATTCTCCAGACTGATCAATACCAACCAAAGTCAACTCATAACGATCTCTATGAAGATTTTTTAAAACAGATGTACAAGACATTCTTGAAATGGTATGTTCAGTAGATTGTCCTCCACATATAATCATTAATTTTCTCATTTTTTATATTTCTCCTTTAAATAGTCTACAACTTCATCAAGATGCATGCCATGTGATCCTTTTAATAAAATGACATCATCATTCTGTATACATCCCTCTAAAGTTTGAATTAAATCTTGATTACTTTCAAAATGATAAGCTTCTATACCATTTTCCTGTGCTTTTAAAACAATATTCTGGCTTGCAGGTCCTACACACATTAATTGATCTATATGCTTTTTAGCAACATATTGCCCAACTTCCTGATGAAATGCCTGTTCATACGCTCCAAGCTCTAACATATCTGCCAAGATGGCTATTTTTCTATTAGGATATTTTGATAAAACATCAAGACTTGATTTCATTGAATCTAAGTTGGCATTATATGTGCCATCAATCAATCTGATTCCATGACTCAGTTCAATCATATCCATACGATTTTTTGTCAGTTCAAATTGATCAATACCTTTAATACACTTTTCAATATCAATATCTAAGCTTAGCCCTACCGCAATCGCAATCAACGCATTCATCACAAAATGATAACCAGAAACTGGCACATGAACATGATAAGTTTTTCCCTGATAATCCAAATCAAAATAAGATTCTTCTAATAATAACTCAACATGATAAGCTTTTAAATAACAGTCATTATTTTCACCAACACGAATAATAGGATAATCTTGAGATTGTACAGTATGCAACATATCATTATCATCATTGATAATAAGGCGTCCCTGCTGAGTTAATCCTTCAACAATTTCCATCTTCGCTTTTAGAATATTCTCTCGTGACCCTAGTTCCCCAATATGTGCTGTTCCAACGTTTGTAATAACTGCAATATCAGGTCTTGCAATATGTGTCAGATGGCGAATTTCACCAAGATGATTCATTCCCATTTCTAATACCATGACTTCTTCATCCTGATGTCTTAAAACTGTTAAAGGTAAACCGATATGATTGTTGTAGTTACCTAAAGTTTTCAGAGTTTTATATTGCATTGATACCACAGCATAAATCATATCCTTGGTACTTGTTTTTCCAACACTCCCTGTAATTCCCACAACTTTAACAGCACGATGTTTTCTTAAATAAGCTGCCATATCTGTTAATGCCTGTAAAGTATCCTTCACTAAAATCACGTTTTTATCAGGATAATCTATGGGCTGAGATGTTATAACAGAACTTGCGCCAGCTTCAAAAGCCTGTTTTATAAACTGATGTCCATCATTTTTTTCTCCAAACAGCGGAATATACATATCTCCTTCATGAATCTGTCTTGTATCTTGTGTAAATCCATGAATATCATCATTGATATTTCCACTCAATAATGTGCCACCAGTGGCTTCAATAATCTCTCTTATTAGCATAATTTTACCTCATTTTTAATATATGCACTATTATAGCACCAGTTCACTAGGAAAGCTATGAAATTTTATTGTTCTTATATAATAAAAAAATAGCTGTTTAAAACAACTATTTCTTTTCATATTCTTATATATTGATATTTTATCTAGCTCAAATCAATATAGTGACAATTAAATATAATCACCTTGTCCATCAAAGAACAATCTTTGTTGCTGGGCACCATCAAAGTCCATAATGACATAATAGCTTTCTTGTTGATAAGCTGATACATATGTTTTCACAATCAATTTATCACCAACAATATATCCTGTATCAACCAATCCATTGTAAATTGTCTTTTCTTGCTGTGTTGACAAATCATATCTAACAACACTGCCATCCATAGATTGATAAAATAAATACTGTTCATTCATATTTAAGAAATTAACAGCATTCGCTTTTAATACCTCTGTCTTTTTACTATTTATATCTAACAAATAGATACCATCTGATGATAAATAATAAAGTTTTCCATCTAAATAAATTAAATTATAAAATGATCCACTCAATAATTTTTCATCATTTTCTCCATTTCTATTCATACGATAAATACCATCATCAGATGTATAATAAATATAATCATCTACAACATTAATACAATAAGAGTGTCTATCATTAAGCTTTGTCTGTTTTTGTGTATTGATATCATAAACATAGATTGATTCATTATCCTCATCTAATTGATAGTAGATGCGATCATTATCTATATATGGATAATAAATAGCTTTAGTTATGAATTGATTTTGATTTTTACCATCTAATGAAACTTCGCATAAATAATTCTGCTGATTTGTATAATAAATCTTATCATTATGAATCATGATATTTTGACATTTCTCTGTAACCAATGTTTGACGGTTATTTAAGTTTTGATCCATGGATACAAGATACCCCTGATCATTACACATATAAAGCGTTTCTCCATCAAAATAAGCCTCACCATTTTGATTAATATTTCCAACCAAACTTGAAAAACCTGTTTTTCCTGATATTGTCATAGGTTGTTGTGGTAATGTATCTGATGATGTATCATGAAAAGACGTATAATTAAGCGTTGGTCCATGATAAACATATTCATAAGATACAACTGTTAAAACAGCCAAAACAATAACACTCACTAAAATGAGTAACTTATTTACTTTTTTATTGACTGGTATATCTTTAAAAGACGATGTCTTTGTTTCCTTTTCAACAGTTTCTTCATCAAAAAACAGTGGTTCATAATATCCATCATTTTGTTCTTGTGACTTGTATAATGGATGACCACAATATGGACAATAATTCATATCATTGCTGACTTCATTTTGACAATTTGGACAAATCATATCTCAATCCTCCTACGACTGTTGATGAGGATTTTCATGTTCATCAACAACTTTATAATCAACGTCAATAACATCACTATCCTGATTTTGGTAATCCTGATAAAGAGATTCATAATATTCCTGATCTTCTTTATCTTCATGTGACTGACGACGTGAAAAGAAAAGCTTTCTTATTATCCAGATAACCAAAATAACCCCAATCAAAACAATAAGGATTGGTAAAAATAATCTTAAAGCTAACATAATTAATACAAGCACACATAACAAATATATAAAATTATATCCCATATCATTTCTCCTTTTGCGATATAGTCTATATGATAAATATAAACTATAAATGAACTGCGTCTTCCTCCTCATGCCATACAAACAAATAGTAAACTGGTACTTTTAAACCTGATGCAAACTTTTCGACAACCTTTAAAGACACATTTCTACGACCTCTTTCAACATCTGAAACATAGTTTTTAGATAACTGGCAACGAAATCCAAGTTCTTCCTGAGAAACATTTTGCATCAAACGGAGTTCTTTAATTCTTCTCCCAAAACGAATATTTATATTTTCCATACTCACTCATTCTCCATCTGTCGTATTTTTTGAGCTTCTTCCTTAATCTTTTTAAAACGATGATGTAATCCTGATTTACTAATGGTTTGACCAGTCTGCTGATAATATGTATCTGCCAATTCATTTAAAGTTAACTCAGGATTTTCTAAACGTAATAAAGCCACTGTACGTGTCTTATCATCTAAAATCTCAATGCCTACTTTATCAATGATATAGGCAATATCTTCAATTTGGGCTGTAGAAGCACTCATCGCTTTCACTTCATTAGCAATATCACAATTATTCCATCTATTGACAGTATTGGCCATAGAACGATCAATACGTGTCATTTCAAAATTCATAACTGATTGTGAAGCACCTATGGCTCTTAAAAAATCCCCAATTTTCTCTGCTGATTTTAAATACACAACATATTTATTACGTCTTTTAATCATTTTGGCATGCAAGTCATAACAATTCATCAACTCCATAATAAATGAAGCATATTCTGGTTCATTCACACTCATTTCCAGATGATAGTTAGATGTATCTGGATTATTCACACTTCCACAAGATAAAAAGACCCCTGCCAGATAAGCTCTTTTCTTGGCATCTGTTTCTAAAAAATGAATATCTGGAAAACTTTGTATACCAATGCCTTCCATAAGATGTAAGTCTTCTAAGATTTCTCTTGCCTTAGAAACCATCAATGTATAAATGTTATTTTTTTTCAATTTCATTTTTCTAGAAACACGAAATTCTATATGTGGTTGATATAAATCCTTTAAGAATTTATGCAATTTAGATGCGATTTTCGCATTTTCAGTTCTTAATGTTAGCGTTAAGCCTGACTGATTGAGTGACAATGTTCCAAGAATTTTAATCATTGCACAAAGTATTGCCTTTTCACACGGTTGATCAAAATCATTGAATACAATTTCTTCTTTGACGACTCTTGAAAAAGAAATCATCATAAAACCTCCTTAATGATCAGCATCACGATGCCATTTATAAACTTGATAATATTTTGAATAATACTCTGCAAAATAATTGGTAAGTGTGACTGAACGATGCTGTCCCCCAGTACATCCAATTCCAATAATCATATGCATTTTACCCTCTTCTTCATATTTCTTTAATAAATAATCATAATATTCTATTGTTCTACGAACAAATTCCTGTGTTTCACTTTGTGACATCACATAATCATAAACCTCTTTATCATTTCCAGTTAATTTTCTTAAGCTTTCAATATAAAAAGGATTTGGTAAAAAACGTACATCTAATAACAAGTCTGCATCACGTGGAATTCCATGTTTATATCCAAATGAAATAAAAGAGACTCTAAATGTATCACGATTTCCTTTGTGGAAATAACTTTCTAATTTATCTTGTAATTTTGATGGCTTTAATAATGTTGTATCAATCACAATATTAGCTAACTGACTAATAGGATCTGCCATTTCACGTTCAAATTCAATAGCTTCAACCAAAGATGATGCCACATTACTAATCATGAGTGGGTGAGAGCGTCTTGTCTGTTTATAACGTGAAAGTAAAACTTTATCATCACAGTCTAAGAAAATAACTGTCAAATCTACCCAATCCATGTTTGATAAGATTCTCACAGCCAAAATCGCATCACCTAGCGATACTGCCATAGCCACTTTAGAATATTTCGTAGACGTACGCATTAAATCCCCAAATTCTTTTAATAATGGAATAGGATAATTATCTATACAGCGATACTCCATATTTTCAAAGATAGCCATTGCCTGAGTTTTACCAGCCCCAGACATCCCCGTTACAACAATAACTTCAATTTTATTCATATAACTCACCTTCTCTTTTATAATATATCAAAAATCACATTATAAGTGTACTCTTTTTTTATACAAAAAGAGAAAAGAATCTATTTCCCTTCTCTCTATTTGAATAATGAAGCAATATATTGTCCTGCAATAGCACCATCATTAGCAGCAGTCACAACTTGTCGCAGTTGTTTATCAGTCACATCCCCACCAGCAAAAATACCAGCAACTTTTGTTTCCTGATTCATATCAACTTCAATATACCCTTTTTCATTCACTATTCCCAAATCTTTTACAAATTCTGTAATAGGATCTAATCCTATAAATGGAAAAATTCCTTGTGCTTCAATTGTAGAAAGCTCCCCTGTATGAGAATCTTCTACAATCAGCCCCACAACTTTTTGATCTTCAACTTTCACTTCATGAGGTTTCTTTAAATAATGGATTTCAATGTTGTCTTTTTCTTGTAATTTATTAACTAAATATTGATCAGCACGCAACACATCACGACGCACAATAATATGCACATGATTCACAATATCACTTAAATAAATAGCTTCTTCAATAGCACTGTTTCCGCCACCTACAACACAGACATCTTTATTTTTAAAGAAAGGTCCATCACAGACAGCACAATAAGACACACCTCTTCCACTCATTTCTTCTTCATGAGGGATTCCCATATGACGTTCTTTTGTACCTGTCGCAATAAAGACATAGCGTGCTTCATATGTTTTATCACCTACATAAACAACTTGATGATCTTCATGATGTTCAATACGTGTCACTTCACCATATTCATATTGAGCACCAAAAGATAAACATTGTTCATACATGGCATAAGCCAGTTCTGGTCCTTTTGTTATTAATCCAGGATAATTTTCTATTTCAGCTGTTAAATTCATCTTTCCACCAGGTGCTCCACCATCTAAAACCAAAACACTGGCTCCTGCACGCGAAGCATATAAGGCAGCTGTTAAACCAGCTGGACCAGCACCCACAACAATTAAATCAGTCATCCATTCATCTTCCTTTCTACAAATGTTATAATTTCTGACATATCATCTATCAGTAAATCAGGAGCTAAAGCTTGCATTGCCTGATAACCTTTAGGTGTCCATTTGACACCAGCTGTATAAATACCTGCATTTTTTCCAGCTTGTATATCAGTCACATTATCTCCAATATATAAACCGTTTAAACAATGAAATGTATTCATTACTTTTAAAATACCTTCAGGATTTGGCTTGACATGTTCAACATCATCCATTCCTAAAATCATATCAAAATATGGAGTAATTTCAAATAAATCCAGCCCAATCAAAGCAGCCTGACGATATTTAGTTGTGACAACCGCTAATGGATAACCTTGTTTTGATAATGTTTTTAAGGTTTCTTCAACATGAGGGTAAATGGTCACATAGTCCTGATGATGAGCATGATTATATGCACGATAATAATCAATCAGTTCCTCAATCATCTCATCAGGAAAATATCTAGAAAATGTATCTTTTAAGGCTGGGCCTAAAAATGATAAATGTTCCTGATCACTAATTTGATAGTCTGGCTTATAATGACGAAAGACATGTTCAAAAGATTTTCTAATTAACAAATCTGTATTTAATAATGTCCCATCTAAATCAAAAATAACTGCAAAATCTTTTTTCATAGTAACTCCTTTATATGTATTATATCATGAATATCACAAAGCTTATATGATTATGCTTTTAAAATATTTTCGATTTCATGAACCAATATTTTCATTTGTTCCATTGTGCCTATTGTTATTCTTAAATATTGCTCAATTCTTGGTTGATGAAAATAACGAACCAGTATACCTTTTTCTCTTAATTGTAAAAATAACTTCTGAGCATCATAATGAGGATGTTTCACAAAGATAAAATTGGCTTTTGAATCAGGCATTACAAAACCTAACTTTTTCAATTCAGACTTTGTATATTCTCGTGTTTCTATGATTTTTTGAGCATTTTGTTGGATATAATCACTATCTTCCATACTCGCAACACCAATAGCCTGTGCCAAACTATCAACAGGATAAGAATTAAATGAATTTTTCACATCATATAGTTTAGCGATTACTTCCTGACTTCCTAGAGCTACCCCTAAACGAATTCCCGCTAATGAACGATATTTAGAAAATGTTTGTGTGATCAATAAATTTGGATATTTTTGAATCAATGGAACAGCACTTTGCCCACCAAAATCAATATATGCTTCATCAATCACAACAACACTATCCTGATTATGTTTTAAAAGATCTTCAATCATATCTAATGAAACACACAGTCCTGTTGGGGCATTAGGATTAGGGAAAATAATGCCAGAATTAGGCTGAATATAATCTGCTTTGTTGATTTCAAAATCTTGATTTAAAGGAATTTTTTTGTAAGCTATCTGATACAGCTCACAATAAACTGGATAAAAAGAATAACTGATATCAGGAAACAGCACTGGTTCTTGACCATTAAAGCATGTTAAAAAGATCAGTGCCAGCACTTCATCTGAACCATTTCCAACAAAAACCTGACGTGTATCTAAATGGTGATAATCAGCTAATGCCTGTCTTAATGCATCCGCATCTGGACGTGGGTATAAAGCCAAATGTGAAGAATCAAAATTCAAAATCGCCTGTTTCACTTTTTCACCTGGATCATATGGATTTTCATTCGTATTTAATTTAATTAAATTTTTAATTTGTGGTTGTTCTCCTGCCTCATAAGGTTGAACATTTCTTAACTTATCTTGCCAACTCATTATTTTTCCCTCCTAACATATCTTGAATCACTTCATGAACATAATGAACATGTCTTGGTACCATTGATTTGATATCTTCATGAGCATGTTTAAAAGTATATCCCTGTCTGATAGCTTGCAGCATAGACAAATCATTATATGAATCACCTATCGCATAAATATCCTGTTCATTGATACCTAAATGCTGACAAAGCCATGTCATACCATTGCCTTTAGAACATCCTCTTGCGACAATATCAACATAATGCAAATTATAATACACACTGAGCTTATCCCCGTAATGCTTTTGAATATATTCATAACAGGCTTTGGTGATTGTCATTTCCTGATTATCCTGATGAAAAGAAATAATATCAAAATGTGGTGCATTCTGATAAAGTTCCTGAAATGAAACATCAACTGGCTCTCCAAGATTTGTCATATGTTCTACACACTGTCCATGACTAAAACCATAACTGACTGCTCCATCACTATAAAAAGAATATAAATCATTAAATTGTGTCACATAATCTAAAATAGCTCTCCCAGTATGCGCATCCATCTTTTTTTCATATAAAACACGATGATTTCTATCTAGAATTTGAGCTCCATTATTTAATATTAAATAATCATAAGGAAAAGGAATCTCATTTAAAATCCATTTCATTTCAAAAAGTTGTCGACCTGTACAGAGTGCTATTTTATGTCCTTGTCTTTGTAGTTCTTTCATCCAATCAATGTTATCCTGACTTATATTTTGATTGTCATGAACCAATGTTCCATCTACATCACTAATTAATATCTTCATTACATATCACCTATTGTTCCTATTATATCTAACCTATATCAAAAAGCAAAGTGAAATTTTGTATATTGTTATTCCTGCACATAAATAGATTTTATCATATTTTCCATATAATCCTATAATGCAAAAAGGATTGACTTCTAGGCCATATAGAAACCAACCCTTCTTTTAAATTTTTAAGCAATATAATCTTGAGGTGTATGCACATAAGTCAACTTTGAATAATAAGATTGATCTCTACGATATACAACAAATGAAGATTGTCCATCATAATTTCCCATACCATAATGACCTAGTCTTTCTTTTTTCTCTTCAAATTCTTTTTGACGCTCTTTAAAATCCTGCATCAATTGTGTTGTTGTGCTTTGTTGACCAGTAAATGTTTGTACAAGTTTTTGTTGGTCTTCTGTCAAAAATAATTCATCAAAAGTTGTCGCATGATCTTTGATAAAAGTGATTTTCTCATCATTATAATTATGTGCTCTATCAAATGTACGTTGAACCTGAAGTGTGAGGTTTTCATCTATTTGAATCTGATAAGTCAAATCATAAAAAATATTGTAATTATCTGCAATTTGAATCTGATATTTTTTTGTCCATGATCCAGCTTGCTTTTGTGATAATGAAGCTTCAAATTTTTCTATATCATCAACAATACCATCAACATTTGTAAACTGATTTTGAAAATCAGCTAATGTATCATAAACTGCAATCACTCTCATTGCATCACCCTGAATTTCAGGAAGTTCTACTCGCTCATTGTGTTGGATGGTTTCATCACTCACCATATTATTAAGAACGCGACTATATAATAAAGGAATAGTTATAAATGAAAAGAAAATAATGACATACAACAAATAAGTCATCGCTTTATTTTGGGGTTTTTGATAACGATAATTGTTCCTTAAATCTAATCCACAATGAGAACAAAAATTCTCATTCTCCTTTAATTCGTGTCCACATCTCGGGCATTTTTTCATATTCTATTCCTCCTCAAAATAATCATTCATAAAGACTTCAAATTCATCTAAAAACGCTTGTTTCCTTTTTAGCTGTTGTTCACGATCTTGGATATCAAAATAATCTTCATCCAAATACTGATAAGTTTCATCTATTTTCCCATTTCTAATAACCTCAATTGTAGGTGTCCAATCAAAATCTAATCTTTGATAAATATTTTCATAAAAGTCTTTTTCTGCCTGTGTTGCATCATCATCTCGAGCACGATCACGATATTCCTTAATATTCAAATAATAAATACCTGTTCCTTCATGTTCATTGATGTACTCTTCTAATACCGGATAAAAATCCTGACAATCTCCACAGTCCGGTCTACCTATATATAATAAAAAAGTGACTTTTTGATCAAGCTTTTCTACCAATTCTTCATAAGGTATTTCTTGAATACCTTGAATAACTAATTTCTCTGTTTGTGTATGTTGACATCCTATTAATAATAGACATGTTATAAATAGGCATATCCATTTTTTCATGATTATCACCACTTTTGTTTAATATAACATAAAGACTCATCAATAATCAACTTATGTCTTTCCATTTTCAAAATCTATCATGACTTTTTAAACTCTATATTAACTTTATGCATTTATTGTATTTAAAAAACGCACAAACGTGCGTTTTCATCATCTAAACTCATTTATATCTATGAAACTGGAATAGTGACTTCTTCTACTTTTGAATTTCCATAATCAGCAATTGACTGTTTTTGGAGTGATGTCAATACATCAGCTTCATTTTCAACATAATCAAATGAATCATTATATAAACGTGATTCTCCCATATATTCATCATCACTATCATAACTAGAATCAAAGTTTGTGTAATAATACATATATCTTGTTTTTTCAACATCTTGATGTGTTGAATAGTCATAACCCTGATAAGTTTCTTTAAAGACAAAGACTAAATAATTTCTTTGATATTCAATATTTTCTGTATTTTCTTTAATATAATAAGACTTATAGAAAGTTCTTTTTGAATCAGTATCATAATAAGATGAATTTGTTGATTCTTGTAATGCAGCATCATATGCTTTTTGATAAAGCGTTTTATCAATTTCAGAAGCACTTTGATATTTCACAATTAAACCTGAAACATCAAATTGTTTTGATTCTTCTTTTAAAACAACTTTTAATTGCTTAGCTGTTTCCTTTGAATATACGGCTGTTACTGTTACTTTATCACCATTAGAAAGTTCTCCATTATTTTCAATATCAAATGAAATATCACCAACAAACTGTGCTAACTGAGCATTAGTCATATCATAGTCAATATCTGACTCATCAACATAGGCTTCCCCAGCACCATCATATCCATCATATGATACGGTCATGTTTGCAAAAGCATCAATAACTGTTTTATTGAAGAATGTATCCCAAATCTTATATCCTACAAAAGCAAGCACAACAACAATGACAGCACCTAAAATCATTTTCCCATTTTTTGTTTTCAAAAATGCAATAGCTTTTTCTTTTGTAATGACTGGTTCAGCAGGTGTCTTCACTTCTTGTGTTGGAGCTGTTGTATCTTCTGTAACCGTTTGATGGACTGGTGGTGGTGATTGAATCGTCTGTCCTTTACCTGCTGGTAAATAAGCATCTAAAACAGTCACATGAATCACTTGATCTAAACGCAACATGATAAATAAATGTAATAATGCTGAAGCAAAAACAAGAATACCCATGATAGTTGTGAAAGTTTGATTTCCACCCAAACCTTGTAATGAATCACCTAGATTTATCATCTGGAATCCAAAAAATACAGAAAAGACTGTGTGTAAAATAGCATCCCATAAAATACCCTGAACTTTTTCTGTCTTTAAATAATAAAGATATAAAAGTACAGTCACAACAATCACCCCTAATACACCAACCATCAAAAAGATAGCCCAATTTATAAGACTTGATAATGAACCCATCAAACTGAATACATCTGATGCCATAGCCGCAATTCTCCATAAACTGATAGATAATATCAAGTCAAATATGAGAATCAATAAACATAGCGGTTTAAAAGAATATGTTTTTTTCATTGTGATTCCCCTCCTTCATCGGGATTTGATTCTTGAGAAGAACTCTCCTGATTAACGTTTATAACCTCACCACAAAGTAGTGATGGTGTATATGGCTGTAAGAATGAAAGATGAATCACATGATACATCTGTAAAAGAACAATAATGTGGAAGATAGCACCAATGAATGTCACAACCAATGTCAATTGTAAACTTCCTAGAATTGATGCAACCATATTACTTTCTGATTGTGTAGACCCCCATATCAATGATCCTAATCCTCCCATGACTGTTGACATGATTGTATCAAAGAAGCGTAAGAATAAAACAAATTCAATTGCCCCTATAACACAACTGATAATGATAGCTATTTTTCTTTCTTCATAAATAAAGAATACAAGTAATAAAATGGCAATCACCGCTGTTGCGACAATGCCTAATAAAAAAATCAAAGAAGCATTTGTCAATGAATCTGTTGAAAAATTCGCCAAGCTTGCATAATCACCCGAACTTGATGCATTTGCAAGACTGTTTAACGGTGAATAAATCATATATGTTCCAATGAGCGCTATAACATTGACAATAGCCGTTGCGATAGCCAATGGAGCATATTTTAATTTTGGTTTCATAATAACCCCTCCCTTTTACTTATTATATCATATTTTGACATAGATAGACTTATTTTCATGTTGTCTACAAAAAAAGGCCAGACGTTTTGATTCGTCTTAGCCTTCATTTCTATTATTTTAATAAGCTTTCTCCAGTCATTTCTTTAGGAATTGGTAATCCTAATAACTGTAAGATTGTTGGAGCTAAATCTCCTAGTTTTCCACCTTCTTTTAATTCTAAGTGTGTATTTGTTAGAATTAAAGGTACTGGATTTGTTGTATGAGCTGTAAATGGATTTCCTTCTTCATCCAATAGTTTTTCACTGTTACCATGGTCCGCAGTAATTAACATTGTTCCACCAAGTTCAAGAACTTTTTCATAAACTTCTCCAACACATTCATCAACGACGCTGACTGCTTTGATAGCTGCAGGAATAATTCCAGTATGTCCAACCATATCACAGTTTGCAAAGTTGACAATCACAACATCATAGATATCTTTATCTAATTCAGCAATTAATGCATCTTTAACTTCATATGCACTCATTTCTGGTTGTAAATCATAAGTGGCAACTTTTGGTGAATTAATTAAAACACGAGTTGCTCCTTCAATTTCTTTATCAACTCCACCATCCATAAAGAATGTGACATGCGCATATTTTTCAGTTTCAGCAATTCTTAATTGTTTTAATCCTTGAGCTGATAAATAATCACCTAAAGTATTTGATAAATCCAATGAATGGAATGCGATATCTCCATTAACAGTATCAGCATATCTCATCATACATACAAAGTGAATATTTTGTGGTTTATCTGCTGGTTTAAAGTTATCATAAACATCAGCAGTGAACACATTAGACATTTGAATTGCTCTATCTGGTCTGAAGTTAGCAAAGATAATAGCATCATTATCTGCAATAGCACCATTTGTATCTGGATTATATCCAGGAATCACGAATTCATCATAAACTTTTTTCGCATATGAATCTTTGACATATTGAACTGGATCACTATAAGTTTCACCAGATTTTCCAATTAATGCGTTATATGCTAATTCAATACGATCCATTCTTTTATCTCTGTCCATAGCATAATATCTACCAGAGATAGAAGCAATTTGACCAACACCAATTTCATCCATTTGATCTTGTAATTCTTTCACAAAATCAGCACCGCTATCAGGAGCTACATCTCTACCATCTAAGAATGCATGGACATAAACTTTTTCTAAACCTTGATCTTTTGCAAGTTTTAACAATGCATAAATATGTTCATTTGAAGAGTGAACACCACCATTTGATAATAATCCCCAAATATGTAACTTAGAATCATTATCTTTTGCATGTTGAATTGCTTTTAAGAAAGCTTCATTTGTAAAGAATGTTCCATCTTCTACAGCTTTATTAATGAGTGTTAACGATTGGTACACAATTCTTCCCGCACCGATATTTAAATGCCCAACTTCACTATTTCCCATTTGTCCTTCAGGTAATCCAACGGCATTTCCACAAGCTTTTAAAGTTGTTGTTGGATACATGGCCATTAAATCATCTAAATTAGGTGTATTTGCTAATTTGACAGCATTTCCATCAACACGATCAGTTAATCCATACCCATCTAAAATACATAAAACTACAGGTCTTTTTTTCATATTCTCTATACCTCCATACGCGTTCATTATACAAAATTTGACTTAAAAAATAAAGTTATATATACATTTTATTTTCTTTTTCTAGGTGTAGAAATCATATAGATACCTATAAAACTAATAACCAGAGGCCAATAAGCTTTAATACTTGTTTCCAGCTGTTGAATAAACTCATTTTGCTGTTCATGATTAATCGTTAAAATCACACCTAACATCATCATAATGATACCTATATTCTTTCTTAAATTCATTGTCATCACCAATGATATTTTAACATCCCTTATTTACGAACTTTGTCACTATCAAGCACTGAATGACAAAAGCGAAGCAACCCTCTTAAATCTACTGGTTCTCTCCCTTTTTGTGAATAAACAATAACTTCTAAACGATTGTATTCAAAACGATTAGAGTGAATAATACTATTAATATCACGTCGTAATTCTGATGGTATAACAACCATCAAGTTTTCAGACATCTTTCTAAGTAAAATACAAAGTGTAGCCAGTGACAATTCTAAATCCAAAATAGCTTTGGTACGATCATGTGTCAAAATATAAGAATCAAAAACACCTTTTTTATTATCAATCTGATTAAATCTATTTAAAATCATCTCTACTCCAACCACATTATCTTCCAAAGCTTCCATATAACATAAACGCTTTAATTCTCTTTTATTTCCCATAATATATCACCTATTTTTATTATACAGAATTCATAAAAGAAAGCATAGAAAAAAGGCTATAAAAGCCTTTAATTCTCACGATATAAACGATATAAACCATGCCCATAATAAATCATCGCAATAATCATTAAAATAAGCGTTGAATAAATCAAAATTGATGAAATCATTGTTCCTGGAATATAAAAAGCAACCAGAATAATAGATACAATAAAGAATACAGCTGTTGCGACCTTACCAGGCATTTGAGCTTGAGAAAGATGTTTATCTTTTTTACGATAAATATAATATCCCACAAACAACAACATACCATCTTTCAAGACAATAATCGCAACCAGCCATGCATAGGCTGGATAAGTATACATTAATGTACATGCCACTACAAACTGTGTCAATTTATCAGCCACAGGGTCAATCAGCTTACCGAGTTCTGTAATCATATGACATTTTCTGGCAATAAATCCATCAAGAAAATCACTTAAACTTGATAGTACCAAGATAATTGCCGCTACAAAACGCCCTTCATCCGACTGCAAATCAAAATATGCCCATAAAAATACGGGTACGAGTAATATACGAAAATAACATAATATATTTGGAATACTAAAAATTTCTTTCTTTGTAAACATCATATGTCCCTGCCTTTATATATTCCCTATTATAAGGAAAATAGATAATGAAGTCAAACGTATGTTATTTTTGAATATATTCGATAATATCCTGAATAATTTGTTGAATGCCAAATTAAATAAAAAGAAAAATAAAGAAAATAGTCAAAATAAAAGAAAAAGTCTTATCAAAGTGAATGAATAAGAAATAATCACTTTAAATGATAAGACTATTTTAGT
>NZ_NFHI01000044.1:0-19613 GCF_002159255.1 Massilimicrobiota sp. An80 | reverse complement strand
AAAGTATGTACAAAAAACAAGAGAGAAGCTCTTGAAAAGGCATATGAAAATATTACAGATACCTGCTATCCTGATTGGAATGATGATAAAAATCTAATGAACTGGTTAAATGAGCTAAGCAGTATAAATAAATAAAAAATAATGTAAAGTAAATCAATAAGAAACGGTATAAAAACGTGCTTATTAGAACTTACTTTACATTATTTCTAACTTTACATAATTACCGCCGCCAGTGCCGCCAGCAATCAGCATATGGGGGAGCTTGTCATATTCCCACCAGACATTTTTCATCAGACGCAGGCTGCCATGTTCCGCCTGTACCTCGTCAATGGTGATACGGTTGGCAATCGTATCATAGAGCAGAACGTATTCTACATAGCTGTCCTTTAGTTCTTTGGACACCAGCTCGCAGTATAAGCCTGTTTCTAGTTTCTTTTCCAAATGCAGGAGCTGGTCTTGATATTTCCCCAATGTAATTTCTGTGCGGATATGCAGCAGTCCGTGTTCCATGCGGTAATACATCTTAGGAAAGTAAGTGATTTTCTCTTTCTTGCTGGTTGCAGGCAAATCCTTAAAGAATCCGCTGTCCTGTGTGGTTTCCGATTCATACCACCCGTTTTCCAGAATCATCTTTGCCAGCTTTTGACGGTGAAAGAGTTGCTTTACCCTGTCATACTGGAATCTGCGGTATAAGAGGGCAGACGCCCCACAGATAAGAAGTGTAGCAATGACAGAAACTATCATGTAGGGCGTGACCGTCAGATGGACGCTGCCATCTTGCAGGAAATGAACCGATTTCCAGTCCGTTGCTGCGATTGTCTTTAGGTTTAGCAGCAAGACCACCGCAAGGAAAAGCAGGAGCAGTGAACCAGCCGAAAAACGAAAGACCAGCGATTTATCGCTGGCTCTGATACGATTTCCACGCTTTTGAAAATGTGGCATATAAAAATCTCCTTTCCACGAAAAAAGCAGCAAACCTTGTAGATTTACTGCTTGTATAATATAAATTGCTTTATTGATTAAAAAACTGTTCTCCAGATAGTGCAGACCAAGATAATGATTTAGCAGCTTTAGCTCTTTTTGCCTGTCTTGCACATTTAGCAGGTTTAGCATGTCTAACACTCTTTACTGGTTTTACATGCTTAGCAGGTTTAGCAGGACCAGAACCACTTGCATTTTCAGTAAAAAATACACAATGTCCATTTAAATCCCTAATCCACCCGTTTTCAAACCACCCAAATTGATGACCGTTATAGCCATAAACAGAGTTATCATGCAAATATGCTACGGGTTGTCCGCTGAATAGATAAATATGTATTCCATCATTATATAAATATGCTATTGGTTTTCCATGTGAATCATAAAATGTCATATCGTACCTCCTACTTAAATTTGCTTACGAACATATTATATAATTATTTGTTTCCATGCACAACCAGAAGCATTGTTATCAATTTATTTTTTTGCGTATGATTGCTGGTTATGGTTCTGCAGATTTCCTGCTGGTTAACCGTGTATGTTCTTCAAAATAATGTCGTCTGCCTTGATGTACCAGTCAACGTCTGCTCCTTGAAAAGTAGCGGTTGCCACAGTGTCAGCTACAGGATTGATGATTCCACCTCTGGGTTCCACCCATTTTCAAGAATCATCTTTGCCAGTTTTTGACGGTGAAAGAGCTGCTTTATCCTGTCATACTGGAATCTGCGGTACAAGAGGACAGCCGCCCCACAGATAAGAAGTGCCGCAATGACAGAAACTATCATGTAGGGTGTGACCGTCAGATGGACGCTGCCATCTTGCAGGAAATGAACCGATTTCCAGTCTATTGCTGCGATTGTCTTTAGATTCAGCAGCAAGACCACCACAAGGAACAGCAAGAGCAACGATTTATCGCTCACTCTGATATACAGTTTCCAGATTTATTGAATTGTGGCATATAAAATCCTTCTTTCCATGAAAAAAGCAGCAAACCTTATAGATTTACTGCTTATATATTATTTATTTGTAATTTTAGCTATTTTACAAAGTTTTCTATACCCTTCAATTCCTGATATTTCTAACAAACTATATTGTTTTAGAAGTGACTGTAATGTGGCTGATATTTGTTCGGGCGTATACGGAGTTAAAGAATCCCCATTTGTAATAGCAATAAATCTTCTTCGTTTATTTTGATAAATCCCCCAAAATCTATCCATATCAATATTCGGATTATTTTGTTCGATTTGTCTAATTAAATTTGCTAAAATTTCTTGCTGCTTTTCATTACTTACTACAGAAGTGTCTTGCGTGAGCTCTTGTAATTGTTTACTAGATACAGAACTTGAATCAACTTCTTTCAACGTCTCAACAATAAATGAGATTTCTACATTACATAAAGCACTTTGTTTTACAAAAAAATAGTTTTTTTGTAAATTGCGCATCAGTTCTTGTTGTTCTTGCATAGAAGTAACATATTGGTAAAATTTATTTATACTATCATAACTTTTGGTATCTATTTTGCGAATAAATAAATGCTTATAGTTTTTCCAATGATTAACGTCAATTAAGGGAAGTGATTCATAAAATGCAGTTAAATTTAAACCTTGATTAGTTATATAAGACTGAATTTCTTGTACGCGCTTTTGAAGTTCGTCTATCTGCAAAACAACTAAAGAAGCAGCGTCACGCATTTTTTCCTTTTCTTGTGCTTTATAAATCCATACAGCAGATAAACCTACTATAATCAAACCAAGATTGACCCAATTATCTTTAATGAAATTAATCAACTCCATACACATATCTCCTTAAATCATTTTAAATAATTATATCACTCTTAATTGTTGGAAACAATGTATACACTATCAATTTTTATTTGATAGTTCAGTCGCGTTTTTAGATACTTGTTTATTCTTCAATTTAATATCATCTGCCTTGATGTACCAGTCAACGTCTGCTCCTTGAAAAGTAGCGGTTGCCACCGTATCAGCCACAGGATTGATGATTTCCACCTCTGCGTTGTAGTCAAATTCTTTTAACGGAACAGTGGCAGGAATACTTACCTGTATCATGCGTCCCTGTTCCTTACACTTCAAATCGTAGGTACGTTCTTTAATTTCTTCAGAAACTGTACCGTCCTCGTTCTGGATATGTACCTCACGACGTAGAGCTGAGAACTTCAATACGCCGAATGTTTTTTCCTTGTCAATGATGATTCCGTTTGCTAATCTCATAAATTCGATACCTCCTTATGCTTTCACCATGTCGTCTGCTGACAGGATATAATTTGTGAAACCTCTTGTGCCGATTTTATAACCCTCTGCGGTGATTTTGGGATTGATAAGTTTTACCCTTTCCTCTGATTCAAAGTTCTTCTCACCAGCAGACGCAGGCAGCACCACAATAATATCATCTGCTCTTTGCACGTCGGAATAAAGGTTAAAGCTACGGGAAACGACCGCCATGCGTCCGTTGATCCTACGCTGTTCCACTTTATTCTCACCTGCAAATTCTAAATGCCCGAATGTTTTTTCCATGTTAGGGATAACGTGTTTTAATTCCATAATATACCTCTTTTCTTTCTATATTTTATTGATAGTGTCATTCTGCTGTCGGGATAATATCTGTCTGCCTGTGGATTATCAAGGGCAGGCGTTGTGCGTTGCACCCTTGACAATCCCCATTCAGAAAGGTAAGCCATCATCAAGCAGAATTTAGCCAGATTGTCAGATATACGCTGACTTTTTTATAATGGGCGGTGAACGGGACGCTGCTTTCATCAGCCGATACCTCCCGTATTAGTCAGCTTTCTTTTTATAAAATCTCTTGTAAGCTGCGAAGATAAGACCAACACTGGAAATTCCAAGCATAGCCAACAGTGCGGTTAAAGGTGTATTGTCACCTGTTTTTGGAGAGCTGCCAGCTCTGCTAGGTGTTTCTGGCGTATCGGATTCCTCTGGTGTGACAGGGGATTCTGGTTGTTCCTTGACGGTCACGGTCTGTCCCTCGTCGTCAATGTCCTTATGTTCCGCTACCTTGATAGGCTTGTCTGGATTCGTCACGTCGTATAATTCCTCAAAAGTGACAAGCTCCTTGCCTGCAAGCTCGCTGGCATTAAAAGTAAATTCAATCTGAACCTCCATCTTGCTGTCCGTTGCGGTAAACGTAAGGTCATTTTCCACAGGCTTTCCATCAATCAATAGCTGTGCATTTTCAGATTTTATCATCTGCCAGCCTTTAAGCTGGTACTGTGTGTCTTTTTCCAGACCGTCTAAAGTGACGGTATCAACGATTGTCACTTCTTTGCCAGCAACTATCATCTTTTCGCCAGTCGTCTTGCTGGTCGCTGTGGTATGAACCGTAATCACTCTTTCTTTGATTGTCACGGTCTGTCCGTCGTCCTCAATGTCCTTGTGTTCCGTTACTTTGATAGGCTCGTCTGGATTGGAGAGGTCGTATAATTCCTCAAAGGTTACAAGGTCGCTGCCGCCTAAAGCACTGGCATCGAATGTAAACGCCATCTCGATTTCCATTTTGGAATCCTTTGCGGTAAATGTATAATCATTTTCCACAGGCTTTCCGTCAACAAGTAACTGTGTATTTTCAGCTTTTACCATCTGCCAGCCTTTAAGCTGGTACTTTGTACCTTTTTTCAGACCATCTAAGGTAACGGTATCAACGATAGTCACGTTCTTACCAGCGACGATTGATTTTTCACCTGTTGCCTTATCAGCAGCAGTTGTATGGATAGTGATTTCTGGTTCGTATTCATCTGTCAGCGTACCTAAGTCAATCACGGTCTTATTTCTTGAAACCACCACATCAAAAGCAGGAATCAGTGTCATTCCCTTATTGGAATCACAGCGCAATTCCTCAATCGTATAGGTATCGTAAGGCAAAGCACCTTTGCTGTCGTCTGGTGCGGAAGTGCCGAACCAGATACCGTCCTCGCTGGTCTTGCCCTCATTGGTATTCTGTGTATGGGAAACCCAGTCAGCAGAAGTTGAGAACTGACCGTTTGCGTCCGTCACGATAACATGACTTTCACCAGTCGTCTTGCTTGTGATCCTAAACGGAACATTCGCAAGACGCTTGTGTGTGTCAGCAGCGATTTTCACGCCCTCAATGTCGCCACGTTTAATCTGGTTGTAAATGGAATGTTCTTCATCTGTTAAATCAACGATTTTCCCATTTTCCGTGACTGCAAATTCAACCGCTTTTGCACCGTCTGTCAAATATCCCTCTGGTGCGCTGGTTTCTTCTAAACGGTATTTTCCAAAAGGTAGGGTATCTGTATCAGTCGCAGCAATACCGTCAATCCCTGTATGGATTGTCTTTACGGTTTCGTTTTTCTTATACAGCTTGCCATCAACCAAGACAGCATTATCATTTAAGGAAATGATTGCAAAGGCAGTATCTTTTAAAGTTGCTCCGCCCTGTGCTTTGGTATCTTTGGTTTCAAAGTCACGTTTCTGGATTTTGACACCGCCACGGATAACCTTGTCAGATACAGAATACTGGTTGCTGCCGCTTAATACTGCAAGCTCGCCATCTTCTGTAATCTGTGCCACATACAAGCCTTTTATCTGTTTTGAACTTCCAGCAGCCTGCATATATGCGCCCTCCAATAAGTAACCGTTTGGAGCAGACTTTTCTTCTACCGTGATAGTTCCCAGCGGCAGGCAGACTGTACCGTTTTGTGTATAGAAACTATCGCCAGATACTTTATAGGAATCAGCTAAACGGGTGATATAGTGGATTGCATTGTCGCTGCCTTTTTCCGCTTTGGTCTTTGTCGTCCATGTGCGTGTCGGCTCTGCTGGAAGATTATCTTTTGTATAATATCCGTCGTAATACTTCCAGACAAACTCTGCACCCTCCAAACTCGCATTACCCTGTGGGTCTGCTTTGGAAGTTTCCATATCAATCTTGAAAAGCTCAATCAAGGTATCTGTGACTTTAGGTGTATCGCTCACTTTCAAGGTAGCTGTTTCACCAGCTTTGACCGTAAGAGTATACACGTTCTTATCTAACTGGAATCCTTTGGGAGCTTTGGTTTCTTTCACATAGTATGTCGCAGCTTTTAGTTCCACAGTTTCAGTGCTGCCACTGTTATCTGTCGTAAGTGTGGCAAGCTGTTCTTTGCAGCTTTTATCAGCGTAGACACCATAAGTCGCACCAGCGATTGAATAGCAGTCGTTAGATTCTGTAATCCCCGTATTACTGGAAGACTTCTGAATCTTGCCATTTCCCACAGCCAGTTTTGCATAGAACTGTCCTATGTCCTGTCCCTCGCCAGAGTAGATATAACCATAACAGTCATAGCGTCCTTTGTTTTCTTTGACAAAGGTTTTTGCACCTGCGAACACTTCATCTTGTACCGCTTTGGGAATTTCATCATAGGCAGCTCGCACGTTATCGCAGCCCCAGCCTAAATGAACGCTCAATCTCTGCCAGACCACTAACTGTCTTAACAGGTAGGCGTGCTGACTGCTTATCCCTTTATGACTGTCCGTGTACTGTTTGACGTATTCAATGGATAAGGCAACATCAGCTATCTGGTCGGCACTCATGCGTGTGCTTGCGTCAGCTCTGGTCTTATAGCCATTTTTGAAATTCGTGTTTATATCTATGCAGTAAGCGTCCTCGCCCTCGACGGTCATATGCCCCTCGTTGAATGTTGAGCCGATAGAACCATCATTCATTACCTTTTCAACGATTCCAACACGTTCCGCAGATTCCGTCCAATATTGCGTCTGTGCTGCATGAACCGCAGTAGTGGGTAATGCGGTAAAGACGGTTGCTAGGGCAAGGACACCCGTAAGCAATCGTTTCATAATCTTTATCATAATTTTTTGATTCTCCTTTCTTTTGAAATATAAAAAGGACGCTCATTTCTGAACGTCCAAAGGATACGAGTATCTTGATTTCTAGTGACAAATGATTTATATTTAAAAAAGTAAAAATTGCAAAAAACTAAGCGCATTTGCTAACAGCTTGCTAACACTCTATGGTGTATGGCAGTACACCTACGGGTATCAGCGTCTAGCAATAACAAAGGCTTTGTCTTTATTTTTTGCCATTAAGCGTCCCATAAAGGATAATCGAACCACCAGCTACCAAAGTTCACAGGGAACTCCTAAGCGGTAGGTCGGAGGTTCAAATCCTCTTAGCGACGCCAAAAACTCCGCCGAAAACCCTTGTAAAATAAAGGTTTTCGGCGTTTCATATTTTACTATAGTTTTTTCAAATCGTATATTCTTGTTAAATTTGATTAGCAAAAACACCTTTCTGCTAATCATTCACTACCATAGAATAGTCGAACCATTTTTAAATGATCATTTATGTACATATTTATGTTAGCATTTATACCTGGGGTTGTATCGACATCTTCGAAGAAAGTATCAATGTAGGACGAGCTTATATCTTCGTTAATAAAGAGCTTCAAAGGGTCAGCTGAGATGCTTTGGAGTAATTAAACGAAAAGGGCGTAGTATTCAAATTTCCACCTGCTCTTTCAAGCAACCATACTGCATTGGTGTTGAAAGATCCGAAAACACTGACGAGCGTGAGAAAAGTATTCTTGCCTAAGACTGTGGCAGAAATGCTTGTAAAGCACCGTAAAGAAATAGACAATCTCAAAGAGCTGTTCGGAGATGAATACACCGATTTTAATATGGTGTTTGCATCTACCTGTGGTAGACCGATTGAGGGGCAAGTCATTAACTGAGCCTTAAAGAAACTCATTAACGATAACGACCTGCCACCTGTTGTTTTTTACAGTTTCCGCTATTCAAGCATCACATATAAGCTGAAGCTCAACGGCGGAAATATGAAGTCAGTGCAGGGCGGCTCTGGTCACGCACAAGTCAAAATGGTTGCTGATGTGTATTCTCATATATAGACGAGGACAGGAGAATAAATGCTCAGAGATTTGAAGAACAATTTTACCAGAGCAAGGCTACTCCAAAGGCTGAGGAGGTATCATCACAGGAAGCATCTCCTGTGGCTCCACAGGAAGAACAGGAAATGTTGCAAAAGCTCCTTGCAAATCCCCAAATGATAGCACTTCTAAAATCGTTGGCAAAGAACTTATAAAGATGATGAGCAGTTCTCAAGATTGCCCGTTTTCTTTTGGGATTTGATATGGTAAAAAAATTGTCGTATGGTATAATGAGAGTGTCGAAAATGATTGAGGTTGTAATTTGCGATATCAAAGCAGATGACACATAAAACTTGAAATGCCAAATTGGCATTTCAAATTTAGGAGGATATAATGGCAACAGAAGATAGGAAAGAAGTTTTGTCACAAAATCAGATAGAAACTCCTGTTGTGGAAATAGTACAGCCTGCCATTGAAAAATTGATATATGTTATTCGTGATAAACAGGTTATGATAGACAGCGATTTAGCTATGCTTTATCAGGTGGAAACAGGAGCATTGAACAGAGCTGTAAAAAGAAATATAAAGAGATTTCCAGATGATTTTAGATTTCAGCTTACCGTGGAGGAATATGAAAACTTGAAATGCCAGATTGGCATTTCAAGTTTGAATGAAAATGGATATGGTGGACGAAGAACTTTACCGTATGTTTTTACCGAACAAGGAATATCCATGCTTGCAAGCGTACTTCATAGTGATATAGCCATAAATGTGAGCATTGGTATTATGAGGGCTTTTGTAGAGATGAGGCGTTTCATTGCTAACAATGCTCTACTCTTTGAGCGTATTAGCAATGTGGAATTAAAGCAGTTGGAATACCAGAAGCAGACGGACGAGAAGTTAGAGCAAATATTTGAATACATATCTGAACACGAGGAAGCCAGTCAAAAGATATTCTTTGACGGACAGATATATGATGCGTTTAGTCTGATTGTCAGCTTGATACAGAAAGCAGAGAAAGAGATTACGCTGATAGACGGGTATGTAGATGTAGGAACGCTTAATCTGTTAGCGAAGAAAAATGAGGGTGTATCTGTTACAGTTTACACTCATCAGCGAACACGATTAAGTAATATAGATGTGGCAAATTTCAATGCACAGTACCCTACGTTGGAAGTGAAGTATACGAGTGTGTTTCACGACAGATTTTTAATTTTGGACGGAAAAACAGCCTACCATATCGGGGCGTCTTTGAAAGATGCAGGTAAGAAAACTTTTGGAATTACGCTGATTAACGATGAGAGTATCACGAAAGATATCTTGCAGCGTTTAGAATTGGAAACGGAAGAATAGAAATTGCAAAAGGCAGTCCCCAAAATTGCCTTTCACCATACATACAAAACTTGAAATTACAATTTTCGATTTCAAGTGGCGATAAGATAAACGATATAACATTGTATGTCACGGGATAATAACCACCACCTAAAAGGTGGCTGATATTGACATCGTAACATTTCCCAAATCAAAAGGCTTGTGCTAAATGCTTGCTAAAAGGACGGTCTAAAATGCCTTAAAATTAGCAGTCACAAGGTGGTACGAAATAACATCTTTAATTCGTGAAAAGTTAGTAAATATGGGGATTAGTTAAACTTAGAAGGTAGCCTCCTTACTCTTAATGGTGTGACTCCCAAGCAGTACATTGGGTGTTCAAATTACCTCGTGGACGCCATTTTATATAATGGATAGAAAGTTCTATCGCCTTGTAAACAGTCAACAGTTTGTGTTAGTTGTTTTTTGTTAAAGTTGATTTTTTTATTTTCAACAAAATTTGAAATATATGTATAATAATGATGAAACGACCTGAAGAGGTCGTTTTTATGCTTTTCGTTCACAGATTTCTGTCCACTGACAATTTCCACATATACTTTTTCTTTGATTAGGAATGATAATCTTTTCATTGATCAGACGTGAAAATTCAAACCAGGAGATTTGTGAATTCTCTTTTAAACCACAAAAAGATAATACCATGTGATCATATCCTTGAACCAATTCTTTTGTTTTACAGACATCTTTAAGTAAGTTAGGACATTTTTGACAAATGATATCTTCCTTTATAACAACTTTGAAATCGGGATTATTTTTCATAGTATCATAAACAGATTGCATATGTTTGGTGAATTCTTCACTATAACCTTTTCCTTCAAAAAAATTGAAACACAAACCATGATGTGCTCTTAACTCTAATCGCTTCTTATTCATGATTATCTTTTCTTTAACCTGTTTATAAGAAAAAGAGCAACGCCAATTTTTATTAAGTCAGGTATAATAAAGGGGATGACACACAATCCTAAAACGGTAGATAATCCAATGACACCTGAATGTTGGGTATAGATCATCATAAACCAAGCAGTACCAAAAACATAACATACAATCAAACCTGCTACCATAGAAAAAGCTAGGACGATTTGATTTCTACCCATGATTGCCTCTATTCCCCACATCAGTAATGCTGATAATAAAAAGCCGATAATATAACCACCCGTTGTACCTAGAAGAACACTTACGCCACCAGTCAATCCAGCAAATACAGGAATTCCAATAGCCCCAAGAAGGATATATGTCAAAACTGTCAATGTTCCTCTTTTACCACCTAAAAGACCAACTGTCGTAAAGACACCCATTGTTTGTAGAGTAAACGGAATACTGGCAGGAATGGAAATCCATGAACAAATAGAAATCATGGCAGTGAAAACACTCATATAGACAATATCTCTGGTTTTATTTGAATCAGTATCTTTTATATATTCCATTGTTTATACACCTCTTTTTCTAGTGAAGACAGTAGTCATCATAACAGATGTTTCTTTTATTGTAAACTATTAAATGTATTTTGGTTTACAATAAAATGTATAGTACTAGTTATTTGTAGAAAAAAAGAACTTTATGATTTGACTCAATAAAGTTCTTTTCTGTATGTATTTTTTAAAATGCCATTTTATAGCTATCTTTACCAAAACGCTTGATATATTCCTGATCATTATTAGCCAGTCTTAATTTCATCATGACATTACCAATCAAAGCTGGAATGGATGTACCATCTTCATATATTGAAGAACCCCAAACCTGTTCAAACAAATAAGAAATACTAAAAGGCTGATAAGGATGGGCAATGAGAATGGATAATAACTTATATTCATTTTTTGTTAGTGTTAAAGCTTTTCCATTACATGAACATGTTTTGGCAGTTGTATCCATCACAATATCTTTAAAACGATATATACGTCTAGGTTTTAATATCCCATTTTTATAAACTGATTGAATTTTAATATCTAAATCTTTTAAAGCAAAAGGTTCAGTTAAGTAGTCATCTGCTCCAGCATTTAATAATGATTCTAAATAATCAGGAGCTAATGCATCACTTAAAACAATCGTAATGGGCTGACCTCTTAATTTAATTTGTACTAGAAAATCTCTTATTTGAATGCGTGGAAAATTATCTTCAATGATGACACAATCATAAGTATGATTTTCAAAATAATTTTCTAAATCTTTATATGTGATGACTTGTTGACAGATATAATCTTTAGATTCCAGATAGTCTTTGATTTGATTATTGAAATCTTTTTGACTATGAATAATAAGAGCTGTAAATTGTCCAAACATAAAAATTCACCTCTTTATAAGTATAATATGAAACGCAAAAAATACAATAGAATATATTCAAAATATTTTTATTTCATTATATGAAAATGTACGTTATTTAGCTATGACATGATAGATTTTATGTAGACATTGTGAAAATAAATTGATACAATGGTGGAAAAAGAAATGGGGGATGTATTGAATGGATATGAATAAGTTACTTGAAAACTATGGATGTTTGACTTTTAGTGATGATATCATGAGAGAACGTATTCCAAAATCAACTTATAAGGCTTTTCATGAAGCTTTAGATAAAGGTGAACCTTTAGCTAAGGAAACAGCAACAGTTATTGCGAATGCTATGAAAATATGGGCAGTAGAAAATGGGGCCACTCACTTTACACACTGGTTTATGCCAATGACGGGATTAACAGCTGAAAAACATGATGCTTTTTTAGAACCTGATGGTAATAAAGCTATTTTAGAATTTAGTGGTAAAACATTAAGAAAAGGGGAACCTGATGCGTCTTCTTTTCCATCTGGAGGATTACGTGCAACTTTTGAAGCACGTGGTTATACGGCCTGGGATTGTACTTCACCAGCTTTTGTGAAAGATGGAAGTTTATATATACCAACACTATTTTGTTCATATACAGGTGAAGCTTTAGATAAAAAGACACCTTTATTAAAATCCGTTGATGCTTTGACAAAAGCTTCATGTCGTTTATTACCAATGCTTGGTATGGAAGGTATCACTCATGTCAGTGCTTCTGTAGGAAGTGAACAGGAATATTTCTTAGTAGCAGATGAATATTATCAAAAGCGTATGGATTTAAAATTAACAGGTAGAACGCTTTTTGGTGCTATGGCACCTAAAGGTCAAGAATTGGAAGATCATTATTTTGGAAGCCTAAAGCGTAAAGTTGCTGCTTTTATGAAAGAACTTGATCAGGAATTATGGAAATATGGTATTCCTTCTAAAACAAAACATAACGAAGTGGCTCCTGCGCAACATGAAGTGGCTTGTGTTTATCGTAATGTTAATATTACAACAGACAATAATCATTTGTTAATGTTATTGATGCAGGATATTGCAAAAAAACATGGATTAAGATGTTTGTTGCATGAAAAACCATTTGATGGTGTGAATGGATCAGGAAAACATAATAACTGGTCAGTTGTCACAAATACCGGTGTTAATTTATTTAATCCAGGACAGAACCCAAGTGAAAATTTACCTTTCTTAGCTGCTTTAGCATGTACAATGAAAGCTGTTGATGAATATGCAGATTTATTGCGTATGACAACTGCTACAGCTGGTAATGATCATCGTTTAGGAGCTAATGAAGCACCACCAGCTATCATTTCTATGTTTTTAGGTGAAGATTTAGATAAAATCATTCATGCGATTATTGAGGGTGCAGAATTAGAAAATATTGATAAAGCAAGATTCCAGACAGGTGTTTCTGTTGTTCCTGATTTTTCTAAAGATAATACTGATCGTAACCGTACATCACCATTTGCTTTTACAGGTAATAAGTTTGAATTTAGAGCTGTTGGTTCATCACAATCTATTGCGGGTCCTAATACAATCTTAAATTCTATTTTAGCTTATGAAATGGAAGAAATGGCAGATGAAATAGAAAGTGGTAAAGAACCTATGGAAGTCATTAAAGAATTTTTATCTCAACATCAAAGAATTATCTTTAATGGAGATGGATATTCTAAAGAGTGGGAAGAAGAAGCAAAAAGAAGAGGACTTCCAAATCGTAAAAATACAGTTGAAGCTATGGAATGCTTATTAGATGAAAAGAATGTTAAAATGTTTAAACGCTTAGGTATTTATAGTGAAATTGAACTTCAGGCACGTTATGAAATCTTACTTGAAAATTATAATAAAACGATTCAAGTTGAAGCTTTAACAGCATTAAAAATGGCAAGAAATGAAATTTATCCTGCCGCATTAGCTTATTTAGATCAAATGACAAAAACATCTTTGCATATGCAAGAATTGGGTGTCAATATTGATTATCTGGTGGATGATGTCAAATCATTATCATCATTGTTATCACAAATGAAAAATCAAATGATGATTTTAGAAAAACATATTGATAGAGCACAACATCTTGAAGCTGATATTTTAGAAATTGCAAAAATATGGCGTGATGATGTATTATCAACAATGACGATATTACGTCAGTTTGCTGATCAGATTGAAAATTGTGTAGATGAAAAATATTGGCCTATGCCAACATATATGGATTTATTATTTGGTATATAAACTGGTATCTTTTGATACTGGTTTTTTTATTTGACAGGTAACTTTTGGGGTTCGCATACGAAAATGTTTCTTATTTGTCAAGAGTGTGATATAATGAAAATAGTTTTGAAGGGGTGGTGTAGATGAAAACGAGGTTATATAGGCAAAGTGATTTAGATTCTATTTTAGAGTTATTTTATCATAATATTCATACTGTTTGTGTTCATGATTATACATTAGAACAGCTAGATGCCTGGGCACCTGCAAATCCAGATGTTTATCGTTGGCAGGTTTCTTTGAACAGAAATCATACTTTGGTTGTAGAAAAGGATTCACAAATTATTGGATTTGGTGATGTTGGTGAAACAGGATATTTAGATAGGCTTTATGTACATCCTGATTATCTACATCAAGGCATTGCTTCATTGCTTGTTGAACAATTGGAAAAATATGCCAAAGCCAAAGGAATATCTTTTATGAATACAGCTGCTTCTGTGACATCAAGACCTTTCTTTGAAAAACAGGGGTATAATGTTTTAGAAGAACAGATTGTGGAAAGACGTGGCGTGAGATTGAGAAGATATTTAATGGAAAAGAAACTTTAGTTGTTGAAGGAGAAAAGAGATTTTCTTCTTTTTATTTTGAAGTTTCATAATTTGAAATTTAAAAGACAAAAATAAATATTTCGATATAATCATGATGATTGTGGAGGGAAATCATGAATAGAAATGTAAAGAGATATATCATTATTGTATTAGGTTTTATTATAACTGGGACAGGTTCAGCTTTAACTTTAAAGGCTGGTATTGGCGTAGGAGCCTGGGATGCTTTAGCTAAATCAACATCAGATCTGATCGGGATAGAGGTTGGAACAGCGGGTATTCTTTTTAATAGCAGTTGTGTGCTGGGACAAATTCTTATTTTAAGAAAACAATTTCGTGTACGCCAGTTGCTTCAGATTCCTTTTAGTATTTTACTAGGTACGGTTATTAATTTTATGGTTTACCATATTTTAACTTTCCCATTTGATTCTTTTGGTGGCGGAATCGTTTTATATTTATGTGCCAGTACTTTAGCGGCATTTGGTGTGTCTATTGTCATGTTGTTGGATGAAGTAACGTTTGCTTTAGAAGGCTTCTGTATGGCATTGACAAAGCTTTTACCTTTTAAGTTTTCTACGATCAGACAAGCTGTTGATGTGATATCTATCTTGATGATTATAGGACTGACTTTATCAGCTCATATTTCTTGGTCTATTGGTGTAGGAACAATTCTAGGAATGTTAACATTTGGACCAACATTAGGTATTTTTATGAAATTATTTAAACCTATATTAAAAAAACATCAATTGCTTAATTATGAATAAAACTCAAATCTATTTCAGACTTGAGTTTTTTCTTTTCCAATAATTATAAAAATAATAAATCACAATGGCAATCAGGGCACCACATGTATCAATAAGAACATCTGTGAATTGACCAGCTCTGCCACCTATAAATAACTGATGAAATTCATCAGTGCAGGCATATAGAAAAGCACATATAAGTGAATAGACGATAATCTTTTTCAATGGATATTGATTCTTATAGAATCCATAAATAAAAGTCAAAGTTAAAACAGCATATTCGCTCATATGAGCAGCTTTTCTGACAATCAATTCTGTTATAGGAATATGTAAGTAAGTTTGAATCCATAAAACAATTTGTGAACTTAGTCCAGATGATTCATTTCCTGTTTGTTGTGAAAACTTAAAAATGATGATCATTAAGATGAAGGATGGTATAAAATATTTGATTTTCTTCATAAAAACACCTCTTGGTTATTATAAAAGAACTTGTCTGTTTCGACAAGTTCTAATCTGTTAAATCTTCACCGTTAGAAGCAATGACTTTCTTATACCAATAGAAAGAATCTTTGCGATATCTCTTCAGTGTTCTTAATTCAAATTCATCTCTGTCTACATAAATGAAACCATAACGTTTTTTCATTCCTTCATGAGTAGAAATTAAGTCAATAGCAGACCAAGGATTATATCCTAGCATTTCGCATCCATCACTAATCGCAAGTCTGATCTGTTCAATATGTTTTCTTAAATATTCAATACGATATGCATCATGGACTTTTCCATCTTCTGTTAATGTATCATAAGCTCCTAAACCATTTTCAGTGACTAATAATGGTAAACGATATCTTGAGTACATTTCACGAATTGTTGCTCTAAATCCCATAGGGTCAATTTCCCAACCGAATTCAGTTGTTGGAAGATAAGGGTTTTTAAATCCTTTAAACATACCTGTTTCCCCACGTGCTGTTTGTTGGTCAGCTGCAGAGTCACATTCTACAGTGCCATCTTCCCACTCGCAAGTTGCCGTATTGTAGTAGTTGAATCCAATGAAATCTGGATGACCGTTTTTCAATGCTTCTGCGTCACCTTCACCAAAATCAGGTGTTGCATCATGTTCTTCTAACCAAGCCCAAACAAGATTATTGTAAACACCATAAACAGCCATATCTAAATATAACCAGTTTCTAACGGCATTATAGTTTTGAGCAGCTAAAACATCTTCTGGTTTACAGCTAGCTGGATAAACAAGTGAAATGTTTGGTGCAGGTCCAATTTTAGCATCTGGTAACATTTCATGACATAATGCCATGGCTTTTGCCTGAGCCACTAACATATGGTGGTTTTGTTGATAGATTTCTTTTAATTCATTTGTACATCCTTCAGGTATAGTCAATGTTCCAATAACAGGACCAACAAGTGTTAACATATTTTGTTCATTGATTGTTAACCAGTATTTGACTCTATCACCGAAGTTTTCAAACATCACTTTCGCAAAATTCACAAACCAGTCAATTGATTCTCTATTTGACCAGCTACCTCTTTGATCCAATGCAGCAGGCATATCAAAGTGGAACATTGTCACGATAGGTTCAATGTTGTATTTGAGACATTCGTTAATTAAGTTGTTGTAGAATTCAATACCTTTAGGATTGACTTCACCAGTTCCCTGAGGTAAGATTCTTGTCCATGCAATAGAAAAACGATATGATTTGAATCCCATTTCAGCCATTAAGGCAATATCTTCTTTATAATGATGATAATGGTCAGCACAAACAGTCAAATCAGAAGTTCCTTCAGGCACTTTTTTAACATCCTGACAAGATGGTCCTTTTCCATCTTCTAAATTTGCACCTTCAACCTGATAGGCAGAAGTACTTGCACCCCAAAGAAAATCTTCAGGGAAAGATTTTAGTGTTTTATGTATCATATTTTATTCCTCCTTAATGTTCATTATATAAAAAATCAAATATTTTGACTATCATTTTTACAATGAAAAAACTTGTTTTTCAACAAGTTTAATCACTTAAATCTTCACCGTTAGAAGCAATGACTTTTTTATACCAGTAGAAAGAATCTTTTCTATATCTATCTAAAGTTTTTAAATCGAATTCATCTCTATCCACATAGATAAATCCATAACGTTTAACCATACCTTCATGAGTAGAAATTAAGTCAACAGCAGACCATGGACAATATCCTAACATTTCACATCCATCACTGATTGCTAAACGAACTTGTGTTAAATGATCTTGGTAATATTTAATACGATATGGGTCATGAACTTTTCCATCTTCTGTTAATGTATCATAAGCTCCTAAACCATTTTCAGTGACTAATAATGGTAAACGATATCTTGAATACATTTCACGAATAGTTGCTCTAAATCCTTGAGGATCGATTTCCCAACCAAATTCAGTTGTTGGTAAGTTTGGATTTCTAAATCCTTTATACATACCAGTAATGCCTTTAGAAGTTTGTTGATCACTAGCACCAGATAAATCTTCAGTTCCATCAGACCACTCGCAAGTTGCTGTATTGTAATAGTTGAATCCAATGAAATCTGGATGTCCATTTTTCAATGCTTCTGCGTCACCTTCTCCAAATTCAGGTGTTGCATCATTTTCTTCTAACCAAGACCAAACAATGTTGTTGTAAACACCATAAACAGCCATATCTAAATATAACCAGTTTCTAATAGCGTTGAAGTTTTGTGCAGCTAAAACATCTTCTGGTTTACAGCTAGCTGGATAAACAAGTGAAATGTTTGGTGCAGGTCCAATTTTAGCTCCTGGTAACATTTCATGACATAATGCCATGGCTTTTGCCTGAGCAACTAACATATGATGGTTTTGTTGATAGATTTCTTTTAATTCATTTGTACATCCTTCTGGTAAATGAAGTGTTCCAATGACTGGTCCATTTAAAGTTAAGACGTTTTGTTCATTGATTGTTAACCAGTATTTGACTCTATCACCGAAGTTTTCAAACATGACTCTTGCAAAATTCACAAACCAGTCAACAGATTCTCTATTTCCCCAGCTACCTCTTTCATCTAATGCAGCAGGCATATCAAAGTGGAACATAGTCACTAATGGTTCAATACCATATTTTAAACATTCATTAATCACATTATTATAATATTCAATACCTTTAGGATTGACTTCACCAGTTCCTTGAGGCAAGATTCTTGTCCATGCAATAGAAAAACGGTAAGTTTTAAATCCTATTTCTGCCATTAAGGCAATATCTTCTTTATAACGATGATATTGGTCAGCACAGACAGTTAAATCTGATGTTCCTTCAGGAACTTTTTTAACATCCTGACAAGATGGTCCTTTTCCATCTTCTAAATTTGCACCTTCAACCTGATAGGCAGAAGTACTTGCACCCCAAAGAAAATCTTTAGGAAATGGTTTTAATGTTTTGTGTATCATAATTTCTCCTCCTCATACAAGCGTTATTATATCGAAAAGTTTTTTGAAATAAGAAATTTTCCAGAAGATGAAAAAAATTTTTATAAAATGAAAACTATTTGAAGAAGGTGTATTGAAAATTGATGATTTATCATGAATAATAGAGAAAGATGTGAAAATAATCAGATAAATTGAAAATGGGATGTTCAAAACAATATTTGATAAGAGGATAGAAATCATTTTCAATTTTAGACAGTAATGATTCATGGTTATATGGGAAATAGGAGGGAAAATAATGAATCAAGACAAAATTATCAATGAAATTATTCCACATTTTTTATGTGAGGGGAAATTATTAAAAATCATTCCTTTTGGCAATGGTCATATTAATGATACATATCGTTTATATTATCAGCTTGAAGATGGTCAGACACAATCTATGATTTTACAGAGAATGAATACATATGTGTTTCAAAGTCCTGACAAGTTAATGGAAAATGTTTTAAATGTCACTTCATTTTTAAAGAACAAAACAATTCAAAATGGAAGAGAACCTGAAAGAGAAACACTCACTGTGATTTTAACTGATCAGGACTTACCTTATTATCAAGATCATGACAATCATGTCTGGCGTATGTATCCCTTTATTGAAAATACAATGAGTTATGATTTGGTTGAAGATGAGAACATTTTTTATCAGAGTGCTTTAGCATTTGGAAAGTTTCAAAATTTGTTAGCTGATTATCCTGCTGATACGCTCTATGAAACAATTCCAGATTTTCATGATACAAGAAAGAGATATGATGCTTTTATAAAAGCGATGCAAGAAGATTGTATGCAAAGGGCTCAAGGTGTATCAAAAGAGATTGCGTTTGTTATTGAACACGAACATTATGTAGATCGCTTTAATGAAGCATTACAAAAAGGAGAAGTTCCTTTAAGAGTGACACATAATGATACCAAATTAAATAATATATTACCTTAATTATTCATGAGATTATAATATAATCATGAAATATCCTTATTTCATAGGCATTTTCTGCTTTTATTTATTCTTTTTCTATTCACCCGTTGGGTGAATAGTTTTTCTTTATA
>NZ_NFHI01000043.1:0-21399 GCF_002159255.1 Massilimicrobiota sp. An80 | reverse complement strand
AAAAAATGTTTTTAGCACTCTATACTTGACTCTGCTAAAATAGAGGACTATAATATAAATAGAAATAAGGAAAGAGAATAAAAAAGGCATTCCTTACTTCTCATATCAAACATTGTTCATTCTCTAACAATGCTTAGAATTATTCATAAGAGGTGATATATATGTTAATGCCTAGTATTTTTGGAGAAAGTTTATTTGATGACTGGTTTGATGATTTTGACAAGGAATTCTTTGGAAAGAAAAATCCATTGTATGGAAAACATTCAAGAAATGTGATGAAGACAGATGTCAGAGAAATGGAAGGAACATATGAATTGGATGTGGATCTTCCAGGCTTCAAGAAAGAAGATGTGGAATTGTCATTTGACAATGGCTATTTGACAATCTCAGCTAAAAAGAGCTTAAATAAAGATGAAAAGAATAAAGAAGGACAATATATCCGACAGGAAAGATATGCAGGAAGCATGAGTCGAAGCTTCTATGTGGGAGAAAGTGTACCACAAAGCGATATCAAGGCTAAATTTGAAGATGGAGTCTTGAGAATATCAATACCAAAACAGGATATGAAAGTCATCGAAAACAACAATACAATTACGATTGAATAAATAGTCAGGGTTCGAGAAATCGAACTCTTTTTTTGTAGACAATTCATGAAATTTCTTCTATTATAGAAAAGTCCTATAAAAAAATGTAGAAGTATGCTATAATACAACCGTTAAAATAAAATGTGTGGGAGAAAGATATGATTGGTTTTTATAATTATACTGTCATATTAACTTATTTAAGTTTGATAAGTGCTTTGTTTGGAACGCATTTGGCATTTAAAGGGAATTTTAGTGGAGCACTTATTTGCTTATTGTTAAGTGGTGCTTTTGATTCTTTTGATGGAATGGTAGCACGTACTAAAAAAGACAGAACAGAGGAAGAGAAAAAGTTTGGGATACAAATTGATTCATTAGCTGATATGTTTAGCTTTGGTATTTTTCCAGCTATTATTGGATATACCATGATGGATTCTATTGTGTGTGGTGTAACTTGGTTATGGTTTTTTATTTTTTCGTTATATGCTTTATGTGCTATTAGTAGACTGGGATATTTTAATGTGGTTGAAGAAATGCGACAAAAAGAAACCACAGAAAAAAGAAAATACTATCAGGGTTTACCTGTTACAAGTGCAGCATTAATCTTTCCAGCTATCTATTTATTAAGACATGTTTTGACAGCTGAGTTGACGTATAGTATATATGCATTGGTTATGTTTGTTGTCGCATGGGCATTTATTATTAATTTTCAAGTAAGAAAACCTGGTTTAAAAGGCATTTTAGTTATGCTTGTTATGGGTATTTTGATTTGTACAGGATTGTTGATGTTATGAGAATATTTGATCGAAGTGGACAAGAACTCATTGTCAATCAAAGACAAAATCAATTATTAAAATTTTTATACAGTCATTTTTTAGGAAGATGTGCACTAAAAGTGTTAACCCTTCCTTTTATTACCCACATTGGTGGCTGTTATATGAATAGTCGATTTTCAAAACGTAAGATACAGCCGTTTATTCAACAAAATCAAATTGATATGAGTCAATATGAAAAACAGGAATATAGCTGTTATAATGATTTTTTTACTAGAAAAATAAAAAAAGAAGCAAGACCTATTTGTATGGAACATGATCTTTTGATTGCACCTGCAGATTCTAAATTAACCTATTATCCAATTCATCAAGATACATGTTTAACAATAAAGGATACCGTCTATTCTTTATCTGATTTATTGAAGAATCAAACGTTAGCTCAGGAATATGATGGTGGAACATGTCTGATTTTTAGGTTGACGGTAGACGACTATCATCGTTATTGTTATATTGATGATGGAACAAAAGAACAGGATATTTATATACCTGGTATTTTTCATACTGTTAATCCTGTTGCAAATGATTATTACCCCATTTATAAACAGAATTCACGTTCATATTCGTTGTTACATACACAACACTTTGGGGATGTTATTTATATGGAAGTAGGCGCAATGATGGTAGGAAAAATTGTGAATCATTCCAAGACATCATTTCAGCGCGGAGAAGAAAAAGGATATTTTGAATTTGGTGGATCAACAATAGTTGTTTTGTTTAAAAAAGATATAGTTGTTTTAGATGAAGATATTATTAAAAACTCTCAAAATAATGATGAAACACGTGTACTTATGGGAGAGAAAATAGGAATAAAAAGATAAGGAGGAAAGAAAATGTCAAAGGTTATAGCTGTTACAAATCAAAAGGGTGGTGTTGGTAAAACAACAACAAGTGTTAATTTAAGTGCAGCTCTTGCATATATGGGTAAAAAAGTTTTATTAATTGATATTGATCCTCAGGCAAATGCGACACAGGGATTAGGTGTTGATCGTGCATCTTTAGAATGCACAATTTATGATGCTATCGCACAGCAAATGCCTATTCAAGATGTTAGTATTCCTTCTGGTGTAGATAACCTTGACATTGTTCCAGCAAATATTGATTTGGCTGGTGTTGAAATTGAACTTTCACAAGTCAAATCTGGAAGAGAACAAAGACTGAAAAAGGCATTAGGTGAATATAAAAATAAATACGATTATGTGATTATTGATTGTCCACCGGCACTTGGTTTATTGAATACAAATGCTTTAACTGCTTCGGATTCTGTATTGATTCCTGTACAGTGTGAATATTATGCCTTAGAAGGACTTACACAGTTGTTGAATACAATTTTATTAACACAAAAGGTTTTTAATGAAAACTTAACTATAGAAGGTGTTTTACTTACAATGTTGGATGCACGTACCAATTTAGGAGTGGAAGTTTCACAGGAAGTCAGAAAATACTTTAGAGAAAAGGTATATGATGTTGTGATTCCTAGAAATATTAAATTGTCTGAAGCACCATCTGAAGGATTAAATATTTTTGATTATGATGCTCATTCTGAGGGCGCAAAAGCATATGCCAAATTGGCTAAGGAAGTGGTGAAACGAAATGGCCGCAAGTAAAAAGAAAAAAAGTGGTTTAGGTAAAGGTTTAAATGAATTATTTCAAGGTGAAGATATTCAAACAATGATTGATGCAATTGAGAAAAAACCATCTCAATTTGCACAAGTTCAGATTCCCATTGATCAGATTCGTCCTAATCCTTATCAACCTAGAAAACATTTTGATGAAGAAAAATTGAATGAATTAGCACAATCTATCAAAGAACATGGTATTTTTCAGCCAATTATCTTAAAAGAAGCGATTCAAGGTTATGAAATTGTCGCTGGAGAAAGACGTTATCGTGCAGCTTCAATTGTTGGTTTAACAGAAGTTCCAGCTATTATCGTAGAATTTACAGATCAGCAAATGATGGAAATTGCATTGCTGGAAAATATTCAACGTGAAGATTTAAATGCAATTGAAGAAGCTCAAGCTTATCAGAATATGATGAAAAAGCTCAAATTAACGCAAGAAGAATTAGCAAAGCGTATTGGTAAGTCTAGAGCTCATGTAGCGAATACTGTTAGACTTTTAAAGATGCCTCAAAAATTACAGGACTATGTTTTAGAAGGCACACTCACAATGGGACATATCAAGCCTTTAATTACAATTGATGAAAAGAAAGCTTTAGAAGTTGCAAAAAAAGCTATTGAACAACAATTATCTGTAAGAGAAGTTGAAGATATTGTCAAAGGAATCAAGCTTCAAGAAGCAAGAAAGTCTAAACCTAAAGAAGTAAAACCTCAAGAATATGTTTATGTAGAAGGATTATTACGTAAAAAATACCGCACAAAAATTAAAGTTGATGATCATACAATTACTTTGAAATATACAGATACTAAAGATTTAAATAGAATCTTAGAATTAATGGGAGTTATTGAAGAATCATAAGACTTAATATACTGAACATGAAATGACAATATAAAGACAAGTGGAGGTAAAAATGAAAAAAATATATTTTTTTATAAAGATTTGTTTCTTTATTGTTGTTATATCAGTGTCCATATATTTAAAAGAAAACGATTTATTAACATATATAGCTCCAATAGGTGCGTTCGATTAAACTAGCACGATTATTCAATTTAACGAATTTTCAAATGTTCTGATAGGGAGTAGCTTGCTATTACTTGCTATATTCTTTGTTTATTATAGAATGAGTATACACTTATCTTATATTACATCATTAGATAAAATAGTCTTATTTTACTATATTATATATTTTATCATTATATTAATTACTAAATTCTCATTTTATGAATTTACTGCTGATATGGCTCAATTAACATTTATGTTATCTTCTATCACATTTTTACAATCTCACTTTTTAAAAATAATACCTATTGGAATAATCATATATATTCCAATAATATATTTATTTTTTGTTCAAAAAAAAGATTGTAAGAGATGAAAGAATCATGATGATAAGATGACTGACTTCAATGACATGATGTCAGAATGGTTATTAATCAGTTGATAATGATATGATGACTTAAAATATACAGATACTCAAGATGAAAATAGAATCTGAGAATTCATTTGAATGATTGAAGAACATAAAAACCTGTTCATATGAGCAGGTTTTTATTTCTTTTTCAATAGATCTTTGTGAGTTCTTTTATAATATTTTTGACGAGAATAATCATCAGGATATTGATGATAAGCATCTTCAATGTGTCGAGGATCAATAACTTTAACATGATTTTGATGGAAGTAATCAATAATATGAATGAAATCATCTTTATTTTTTACTTTAAGTTTATATGTTCCTTGAGGGCTGACACAATCTAATAGAATATGAAAGACATATTCACTATATATACCAAAAATAACAAACTGTGCAGTTAAATCCATTCTGATTTCTTGAATATCCTTGAAATCAAATTCAATATCATCATGATGAACATTCTGATAAGATATGTGAGTACCATGAATATAAAGCGGTGTACTATTTTTTAAGATGTTTTCATCACTTTTGAATCCATCCAATACCATATAAACAGTTTGTCTGGATATAAATGCTTTATCTTGGTTATCAACTTTGATTTTTTCAGTTGTAGGAGCAGGATTAGTAGATTGTAAAGGGCTTGTCTGGTCAAATTCATAAAGCAATGTATCTTGATGAACGACTTGGTTAATTTGGTCTAAGAACTCCCTTTGTGTTGCCTGATTTCTTTGGACAACAGATTTAATGCCACCATCATATAAATACATCATTGTTTTTCCATAACTGGCAATCATAGGATCGTGTGTCACTAAAACAATTGTTGTATCACGTTGATTGAGATGCGATAGAATTGTTAAAAGCTTATGAGAATTTTTAGAATCCAAATTACCTGTAGGTTCATCACAAAATAGAATTTCTGGTTCATTGACTAAAGCACGTGCAATAGCGGTTCTCTGACATTCGCCACCTGAACATTCATGTGGGAATTTATCAAGAATACCTTCGATTTCTAAATCTTTCGCAAGAGTTTTGATTCTGTTTTCAATATCTTGACTTTTTTGATTACCTAGAATAATAGGAGCAGCAATATTATCATAAATAGATAGATAAGGAATTAAGTTATGATTTTGAAAAACAAAACCTAATTTTTGATATCTAAATTCACATAAGTCATTTTTATGCATTTGAGAAATATACTGATTAAAGATTTGTATATCACCACGACTAGGTTGATCTAATGTTGATAAACAATTTAATAATGTACTCTTCCCAGAACCAGAAGGTCCCATAATACAGATAAAATCACCTTTTTGAAGTTGGAAATTGACATTATTTAAAGCATAGATATTTTTTCCTCGTTTTAAGAATATATCCTGATCATATATTTTTGATATATTATTCGCCTCTATTAAGATATTTGACATTGTTGATGACCTCCTTTATACAGTGTCTTTCTTTCAAGATAATATAAATCATAAGCAAAGTATATAAAACCAAATATAAACATTCTAAGCTATACATCACTTGGCTTGTGAGAAATTGATGAGTGATAATATAATCCCCTAAAGAATAGATGTAAACAAATGGTATAAAGATAACTAATATAAGAAATAAAAGATTTTTAAATATAGAAATTTGAAAAAGTTTACTTGGACTATAACCTAAAGCATATTGCGTCGCATAAATATGCATTATGGATTTGATATATAGTGAATATTTGATAATAAAACATAGTAACAACATGATTAGCATCATAATAAAACACGGGATAATGAAGGGGGTTATATAACTCATGTCACCACTCATTAATACAAGGATAAACATTGTAGGTAAGACAATGGAATGAATATTAGCAATAGAAACAAGCTGATTGGTTAAATCAATAAAGCTTGAAATGCTGTTGAATAAGAGTGGATGATGAAGAAGTGTCGAGTGAAATAGATCGAATAAAAGTGGAATGAAAGTATTAATAATGGAAGCAATAGATATTAGAAATAATGCAAAATAAATGAATTTATTTTCAAATAACGAATCAGTCGCTAATGCATATAATGAGTAGAAAAAGATATAGAGAGTGAATAGGGATGAAATGATCTGACCGGTTGGAACCTTACGTTTTTGATCATGACGACTCATAGAAATCATATAAGGTGTCACTTTTTGCATATTCTTATGATTTATTGTTTCTATAATATGAGTATCAATCTCCGTAAACTGTTGAGCACTTATTGCTAAAATAAAGATCACAGTAAAGATTAAAAAGAAAGTATACAAGAAAAATGTATTTAAGAAATGATATTGGAAAATATAATTCATGTGAATATGGATCAGATAAATATTGATACCTTTCATAATCAAGATACCTAAAATGAATCCTAGAAAAAAAGCAATCAAAGACATGATACCATATTGAATTATCAGATAAAGAAATAAATCTTTGGGTTTTCTTCCAAAAAGTAATAACATTGAAAATTCGTGTTTTTTATTTTGAATAAAATATTTCACAACAAAAACACTCAATACAACTGCTATCATTAAGGTTAAAAATGGAATAAAGGCAATGGCCCTGAATGTCATCCAGTCAATTTTTAAATCTAAACGCGAAAGATGATCATACATGGCAATAAAACAAAATTCAAAAGAAGCTATCAATGTTAAGATACTTAATAAAAGTAAATAGTCTTTCTTTTGATGAATAACAATTTTTTTAATGAATGTAATCATATGTTTTCCCTTCTTTCATCCTTATTAAACACTATAGAGTAACTACAAGGTCAAGAATTTTTATGAAAAAGTTCTCTTTCTACTAATATAATACACCTATACATAAATAATTAAAATAATTTCTGCAATAATGAAATAAAAAAATAAATTGATTTTTTCTCTATCAAATATGGTTTTAAAAACTACATTTATATTGACATTCCTATACATATTTGTTAATTTATAATTAAGAGATTATGGATACGAGGAGATTGGATATGAAGATTATTACGGATACGGGAGCTTTACTATCACCAAAGGAAGGAGAAAAAATAGGGGTTGATGTTCTTCCTTTAAATGTTATAGCTGATAAAAAGAGTTATAAAGAATATGTTGATGTGACAAGTCAGGAATTTTTAGATATTGTCAAAGAAGGACATGTACCTAGTTCATCACAGCCTTCTATTGGTGAAACAATGGAATTATTTGAAAAATATCCAGAGGAAGACATTTTGGTTATTAATATGGCTGATGGATTATCAGGAACATATCAAAGTACAGTGAGTGCAAAAGAAAGTGTAGAGCATAGTGAAAATATTCATGTTATTAATTCTATGACTTTATGTGGACCACAAAGATACTTAGTAGAAAAAGCTGTTGCTTTAAGAGAACAGGGATTGGATATTCATCATATTATGAAAGAATTACATAAAAGCATTGCATGTGAAAAATCATTTTTAATTCCTCAAGACTTTGGCTTTTTAAAACGTGGCGGACGTTTAACGCCACTTGCAGCAACACTTGGGGGTATGTTGAAGATTACACCTATTATGACAACTACAAAAGATGCTAAAAGATTAGAAAAATATGCTATGAAAAAGACTTTTAAAAGTGCTGTTAAAGAAATTATGAAAGCTTTCCAAGAATTAGGTGTGAATGAAGACTTTAAAATTTATGTGACACATGCAGGGGTTTTGAAACAGGCTCAAGATGTTGTCAAACAGTTACAGACTGTTTTTGAAAATACAGTCATTGAAATGTATGATCTTTCTCCTGTTTTTATAGCTCAAGGTGGACCAGGTTGTATTGCTGTTCAAGCGATTAGAAAATAAAGGAATAAGGCTGTTAATAATGTCATTAACGGTCTTTTATTATATAATGAAAACGAGAGGTGATGATGGTGAACTGTCAAGATATATTAGAGTTTCAAGGTGTTTGGAGAGATTATCAACAAAGAGTATTGAATCAATTAGATATTTATAAAAAAGATCATAAAATTCATATTGTCGCTGCGCCTGGTTCAGGAAAAACGACTTTAGGTATTGAAATTATCAGACGCGTTAATAAACCAGCATTAATTCTTGTACCAACAATTACTATTCGACAACAATGGGTGACAAGAATCAAAGAAGCTTTTTTAAAAGCAGGATTGAAAAGTGAGGAATATATATCACAGGATTTAAAACATCTTCGATTGATTAATGTTTCAACGTATCAATCTATTCATAGTGCCATGCGAAAGGTTAAAGATCAAGAAGATGAAGAAAATGTAGATTATCAGGATTTTTCTTTAATTGAAGCTATAAAAGAAGCAGGAATAGAAACATTATGTTTAGATGAATGTCATCATTTAAGAACTGAATGGTGGAAAGCATTGGAGGATTTTAAAAAGCAAATCACTACTGTTTTTACAATTTCCTTAACTGCAACACCACCATATGATTCTTCTATAGCCATGTGGACAAGATATTTAGATATGTGTGGAGACATTGACATAGAAATTACAGTACCTGAATTAGTCAAAGAAGGGAGTCTGTGTCCACATCAGGATTATGTTTATTTTAATTATCCAACAGCTAAAGAAGAAGCCAAGATGAAAGAATTTCAAGATGATGTACAAAATGTTTTTTCATTTTTCATGCATCATCAAAAATTCCAACAGGCTATTTTATCACATCCATATGTGAGATCTATTCAAGATTTAGATAAAGCATTAGAAAATCCAGCGTATTTATCTTCTCTATTGATTTACTTGGAAAGTCAACAACTCTCTTATCCAAGAGAATATTTAAAAATATTGGGAACAAAGAAGTTGGAGAAGATGTCTATAAAATGGATGGAAATTTTATTGCAGGGATTTTTCTTTGATGACAGGGATTCTTATATTATCAATGAGGAAGATTTTGAAGAGCTTTACAAATATGTCAAATCACATGGATTGATTGAGAAAAAGAAAGTCATTATGCAAGTTGATATTGCTTTTGAAAAGATGCTGATTTCTTCGGTTGGAAAATGTGAAAGTATTCGAGATATTGTATGCCATGAATACAAACATATGAATAGAGAGTTAAAATTATTAATTTTAACGGATTATATCAAAGGTGAATATGAAAAAGCTATTGGTGATGATACAATGAGTGTGCATGCTTTAGGGGTTCTTCCTTTCTTTGAAATGTTAAGAAGAGAAAGTATTCAACATCATCAACCATTTCATCTGGCAGTCTTATGTGGATCTATGATTATCATTCCTGCTTTTTTAAAAAATCAATTAAGACAACTTGTCTCACAACAAATAGAAATGACATTTCAGCCATTTAAGGCCATTGATGATTATGTTAAAGTGAATGTGAAAGGAAATCATCATGAAATCATAGAAGCAGTGAGTGATTTATTTGAACAGGAAGATATTCAAGTTTTAATTGGGACAAAGTCATTGCTTGGTGAAGGTTGGGATTCACCTTGCGTAAATACTTTAATTCTCGCAAGTTTTGTTGGTTCATTTATGTTAAGTAATCAAATGCGTGGAAGAGCCATTCGTACCTATCATAAAAATCCTGATAAAGTGAGTCATATCTGGCATCTTGTCTGTGTTCCTCCTCAAAAAGGAATTATCAATCATAGACAGGAGATTAATCAGACTGAAAGTGATTTTGAAAACTTGAGAAGAAGGATGGAACATTTCTTAGGCCTTCATTATGATAAAGACTTTATTGAAAATGGTATTGAAAGATTGACTGCAATTCAGTATCCATTAGATCGTTCACATATTAAAAAAACCAATCAAAAAATGTTAGAATTATCCTCTCAAAGAGAACAGTTAAAAGAAAGATGGGATCGTTCTTTAGCTATATATGATAAGATTGAAGTTGTTGAAGAAGTAGACATGGAAGATCAAAATATGACAAGTGTCTTATTGTATGATGCGATTAGACATGTGTTATTAACTATACTGAGTTTTGTACTTACAGGTATTTTGATATGTGTACTAGCAATGCTTTTACACATTCAAAGCAAGTCTATGATTTATGTTTTATTTTCTTGTATTTTCATTGGTGTTGTGAGCGTGTTATGGAGATTAAAAAAAGTATTTACATGGATGAATCCTTTGAATCGTTTACAGTCTTTTGGTGATGGCATTTATCAGGCTATGTTAAATATGCATTTGTTTGAAATGTTGAATTGTCGTGTACAAACAGAATCACAAGCGGTTTTATACTCTATTTATTTAAGTGGAGGAACTGCTCATGATAAGGCTTTATTTGCAAAATGTGTGAATGAATTTTTTGATGAAATTGATAATCAACGTTATATCCTTTACAACAAACATCAAAGAAATAAGATGGATAGATACTTTGTCGTTCCTGATATTTTTTCTAAACGTAAAGAAGATGCGATGATTTTTGCGCAGTGTATGCAACCTTATATAGGAAAATATCAATTGATTTATACAAGAAATGAAGCAGGAAGAAAGATTTTGCTTCAAGGAAGAAAAGATGCTTTAGCTAATAGACAAAATAGACTCTTAACAAGAAAGAAAGTTAAAGGGGCTTTGGAATAGATTTATTTTGATGTCAATGCCTATATAAAATTTATTTCAGTGTTTGAAAATAAGAAGAAATCATCTGGTTTTGATTTAAGATTATTGGACTATTGTTATTGTCAATAGTCCTTTATGCTATAATAAGAAAAGGAGAGGATTATGATGCAGGAATTTTCAAATATATTTTTAACAGGTGGATTCATTATATCATTAATAAGTATCATAGCGTGGTGGCAATTATTCAAAAAGGCTCATTTAAAAGGATGGTATGCCTTGATTCCAATTTATAATATTTATTCTTTTTGTAAGATGGTTACAAGTTCTGGATGGACAATGTTGATAGCCTTGATTCCTTTTATTAATATCATATTTATCATTTATCTCCTTATGAGATTATCTTATGCTTTTGGGCAGTCAAGATATATAGGTTAAAGACTTTCAAGTTATGAAAATGAATATGAAAAAATGGGAATATTGATTATAATATGGAAAAAGGAGGAATGAAAGATATGAGTTTCCCAAGTGGGTTTTATTGGGGTGGAGCAACTGCTGCTAATCAATTAGAAGGTGGATGGCAAGAAGGTGGAAAAGGTATTTCTTGTCCAGATATCTGTACAGGTGGTACAGCAACAACAAGTAAAAGAATTACACCAGTTTTAGAAGAAGGAACTTTTTATCCTAGTCATGATGCAATTGATCATTATCATAGATATAAAGAAGATATTGCATTATTTGCTGAAATGGGATTTAAAATGTATCGTTTTTCAATTGCATGGACAAGAATCTTTCCAAATGGTGATGAAGAACAACCAAATGAAGAAGGATTAAAATTTTATGAAAGCTTAATTGATGAATGCTTAAAATATGGAATTGAACCTATGGTTACTATTTCTCACTATGAAGTTCCATTCAATCTGACAAAGAAATGGAATTCATGGGTAGATCGTAGAATGATTGATTGTTATTTAAGATTCTGTAAAGCTATTTTTACACGTTATAAAGGTAAAGTGAAATATTGGTTGACATTCAATGAAATCAATAGTGCAACAACACCAATGGGTGGATTCTTATCACAAGGAATTTTAAATGAAATCAAAGCTATGGACTTTATGGATCAGGTTGATAATCCAAACAATCGTTTCCAAGGATTACATCACCAATTTTTAGCAAGTGCTTTAGCTGTGAAAATGGCACATGAAATTGATCCAAATAATCAAGTTGGATGTATGCAAATTATGGCAACAAGTTATGCTTTAACTTGTCATCCTGAAGATGAAATTGTTAATCAACAAAAGAATCACTTAATGAACTGGTTCTGTAGTGATGTGCAATGTCGTGGAAAATATCCTAACTATATCAAGAGATATTTCAAAGACAACAACATTACTGTACATATGGAACCTGGTGATGATGATATTTTAGCGGCAGGACCTGTTGATTTCTATACATGTTCATATTATATGTCAAATTGCCAAACTGCTGACGAATCAAAAGGAACTGGTAAAGGTAATATTTTAGGTGGGGTTCCAAACCCATACTTAAAAGCAAGTGACTGGGGATGGCAAATTGATCCAATTGGACTTCGTTATTCATTAAATGAAATCTGGGATCGTTATCAAAAACCAATCTTTGTTGTAGAAAATGGATTAGGTGCATATGATAAGATTGATGAAGACGGAAAAGTTCGTGATGATTATCGTGTAGACTATTTAAGAAGTCATATCCAACAAATGCATGAAGCTATTTTAGATGGTGTAGACTTAAGAGGTTATACACCTTGGGGATGCATTGATTTGGTTTCTGCTTCTACTGGTGAAATGGCAAAACGTTATGGATTTATCTTTGTCGAAAGATACGATGATGGAACTGGAGATTTTGCACGTAGAAGAAAAGAATCATTCTACTGGTATAAAAAAGTCATTGAAACAAATGGTGAAGATTTAGATTAAAAAATAACCGCACTTTGAGTGCGGTTATCATTTTATAAAGCTATTTATTGAAGTTGATGATTTGATAGCTTTTCAGGTATAAGTTTTTGATAAGTTTGTTGAATCCATTCTTTTGTCAGACCATTATGATAATGATAATGTGATGTTTCATATTGAGATGTATATTGATCATAAGGAATAAGTTTAAAGTTTTGTAAATGTTCATCATAGTAATTGATAACAGGGATATAGTCAATGTTTTGAATAGAAATTTGATTATTTTCTTTAACGATATCCAATGATACCATCATAGATACATTATAAGCATTTTTAAATTCCTGATGTGTACGATCAACAATAGGGTCTGCACTTACAAAATTTCCTAGAGAATACATACATAAAGTGCGATTATTATTGATCCATTCCATAGGCTGTGAACAATGAGAATGATTACCAATAATAATATCAACACCTAAATCACTAAGCAATTGAGATACTTCTTCTTGTTGAGTTGAAATATCATATGTAAATTCATTTCCCCAATGCATCATTGCAATCAAGACATCACAGTTTTCTCTAGTTTGAGTCACTTCTTTCGTTAATAAATCTTTATATGCCTGTGTCATTTTTCGGTCACTAGGACGATTAAATAAAGCAACTTTGGCTTGATTTTCATCACTGACAATTTGATTTGTTGCATATGTATAAGATACAAAACCAAGCTTTATTCCATGAATAGTCATATATTTTCCTTGATCTCTATCATCTTGATTATAGTAAGTGCCCACAGCTAAAATATCTTTTTCTTTTAAGAAATCAAGGGTATTATCAATGCCTTGATTTCCTCGATCATTAGCGTGGTTATTAGCAGTTGAAACGACTTCTAAATCAAGCGATGCTACCTGTTTACCAATTTCACGAGAAGCATTAAAAGAATAGCCTGTCCCAGAAATGTTCAGTTCTTTACCACCAATAGGTGTTTCCAAATTGGCAATCGTCAAATCATCTTTTTGAAAATAAGTTTTCACCAAATCATAATAGCCTTTATCTTGGCTATCATCTTCGATCCAGTCATAATAAGGCTTCTCATATAATAAATCACCAATAAAATGACAGCTTACTGTGTTTTTTGTTTCTTCTTTTTGAGGTTGTGTTTGTGGTTGCGGTTGACATCCAACAAGCAAAAGGACCAAACAAACAAATAATTTTATTTTTTTCATGAAATCACCATAATGATTGTATAATATTGTCGAAAGCTGTTCAATACCTATGATATAATAAAATATAGAGAAAAGAGGGTTTATATGATTGAAAAAGCAAGATTAGAAGATTGTGATGAGATTTATGATTTAATGTGTATATTAGAAAATCAAAAATTGGATTATGATCATTTTAAACAAACTTATCACCAGGGAATCAATAGTAATGATGTGATATATCTGGTTTATCGACAAGACAAAATATTAGGGTTTTTAAGCTTTCAGATTCATCGTTATTTACATCATAATCAAGATACAGGAGAAATTGTTGAACTGGTTGTTTTACCAGAAAGTCGAGGTCAGAGAATTGGCGGACAGTTATTACAGGCTATCGAAGCTAAGGCCAATGAATTGCGTTTAGAACAGATTGAATTATCAACATCGACTTATAGAAAACAGGCGCATCACTTTTATGAACAAAATGATTATGAGATGTTGCATTATAACTATACAAAGAATTTATAGAACTATAAGATAGTTCTTTTTTTGTATATAACAGTATATAACAGTTGACAACAGTTTTATACTGTTATATACTGTTTATGAACAGGAGGGAGAAAATGAAAATTATTATTAATCATTCTTTAATGACACCTATATATGAACAAGTTGTTGATCAAATCAAAACAATGATAAGAAAAGGAAAACTTAAAGAAAATGATCAGTTACCATCTGTTCGTACTCTCTCAAAAGAGTTGAAAATAAGTGCCCTGACTGTCAAGAAAGCGTACGATAACTTGGAAGAAGAAGGGGTTGTAGTGACAGTTCATGGAAAAGGAACATATGTGAGTGCGAATAATCGTGAATTGTTATTAGAAGAACAAAAAAAGGAAATCGAAGCCGATTTGGAAATGGCCATTCAAAAAGGTAGAAGATGTGGAATCAGTGATGAAGAATTAAAGAGTTTATTTGAGATGATTCTGGAGGGTTAATTATGTTAAAGGTAAAACATTTAAAAAAGAATTATGCTTCATTTTCATTAGACTGTTCTTTAGAAGTCAAACCAGGTTATGTCACTGGCTTGATAGGACAAAATGGAGCTGGAAAGAGTACAACATTTAAAGCTATCTTGGGATTAATTCAATGTGATGGAGGATCAATTGAAATATTTGGTCAATCTGCTTTGAATGAAGAGGATAAACAGTTATTAGGTGTTGTTTTATCGGATTCAGGTTTTAGTGGATATTTAACAATATCAGATATTATTCCTATATTAGAGAATTTATATAAACGATTTGATAAATCATTCTTCTTACGTATGGTGAATCTGTTTGAATTGCCTAAAAATAAGAAAATCAAAGAATTTTCTACAGGGATGAAAGCCAAACTGAAAGTAATTGTTGCGATGAGTCATCAGGCAAAATTATTGATTTTAGATGAACCAACAGCGGGGCTAGATGTGATTGCGAGAGATGAATTGCTTGATATGATGAGAGATTATATGGCAGAAGATGATCAAAGAGCTATTTTAATCAGTTCTCATATTTCCAGTGATTTAGAAACACTTTGTGATGATGTCTATATGATTCATAATGGTCAAGTGATCATGCATGAAGATACGGATGTCTTATTAAGTGAATATGGTTTATTAAAGGTAGATGATCAACAATTTGAACAGTTGGATAAGGCGTATATCTTAAAATACAAAAAAGAAAGTTATGGTTATAGCTGTTTGACTCATCAAAAACAATATTATAGAGAAAATTATCCTAATATTGTATTAGAAAATAGTCATATTGATGATGTGATGACAATGATGATTAGAGGTGAAAAATCATGAAAGGTTTATTGATTAAAGATTTTAAATTGATGTTGATGCAAAAGAATTTCTTTATCATTATTATTGTTGTGGCATGTTTGATATCAATCAGTTCGCAAGATCCAACTTTTATGATTGGTTTTATAACATTTATACTATCATTATTTACCGTCAGTACAATTTCTTATGATGAATTTGATAATGGTTATCCATTCTTATTAACACTTCCTTTTTCTAGAAAAACTTATGTTTTAGAAAAGTATGTTTATGGATTGATTTTAGGAACAGGAGCCTGGATAGTATCAGTGATGATATGTAGCTTGATGCTTATTGTTCAGGGGAAGCCTGTGACTTCAGATATGTTGATTGGAGCTTTCGTGATTTTACCGATGTTTCTTGTTATAGAATCATTGATGATACCTGTTCATCTTCGTTTTGGTGGAGAAAAAGGAAGATATGCTCTCATTGCTTGTGTAGGTGTCCTTGTTGTGATTGGATTTGTGGTGATGAAAATAGTGGAAATCTTTCATATTGATGTTCTTCCATTGATTTTAGCTATTGATGCTTTAGGTCCAGTAATATTTATGATGATTCTTTTGATGATTGGATTTTTGGTTATGTTGGTTTCTTTAAAAGTCAGTCTATCTATTATGAATAAAAAAGAATTCTAGGAGAATCATCAATGGATTTTACAATACTCATGGTTGTGTTGCTTTTAGGGGTTGGGATACCGACGAGAAATAAGGCTATTCGAGCTTATCGTCAAAGGAAGAATCGAAAGAATAGAAAAAATGATCAATGAAAAAAGATTATCAGTTTTTGGGGCTGATAATCTTTTATGTTTATAAATTGTCAATATAATCAATCACTTGATGAAGTGAATCAAGAATACAAGTTGTTTTGTTAGCATAATCTTCATCAGGGTATTTCATATCTGGAATACAAATCACAGATATATGAGCGTTATGGGCTGCTTGTATACCTGCTTCACTATCTTCTAAGACAAGTGCTTCACTTGGCTGAACATTTAACTTTTGACAAGCGTTCAAGAAAACATCGGGAGCAGGTTTTCCATGTTCGACTTCATCGCCACAGATGACATCATCAAAATAATTGAGAATACCATTATCAGTCAATAAAACATTGACTCTTTCACGACGACTTGAAGTAGCAATCATTGTTTTATAATGATGTTCCTTTAAATAAGTCAACAATTTCACAAGACCATCTTTTAATGGAACACCTTCTCTTGCAAATTGTTCATCCATTAACTGATGTACTTTTTTCGCAACTTCTTCAATAGGAAAATCTTCGCCATATTGATCAAACATTGCACGTCTTGTGGCTTCCATAGTACGCCCTAATAAAGTTGTATAAAACGCTTTTGTCATTTCTAAGTTCATCGTTTTTAAAACATCTTTATAACATTGATAAGTGACATTTTCTGTATCAATCATTAATCCATCCATATCAAAAATAACCGCTTTTAACATTTTTTATTCCTCCACTTTATATTGAGTATAAAAAAATGATCTATCTGTGTCAATGAAAAAACAAAGATTATGACAAGATTATTTTGCTTATTTTAAATGTTTATATTATAATGGTAACGGTTTGGAGGTTAGAGTATGAATAATATGATGGAAAGATTGGAAACAATCGCAAGAAGATATGAAGAATTAAATGAAATATTAATGGATCCAAGCATTGCAAATGATGTTCAAAAGATGACAGAAGCCTCTAAGGAACAGGCAAGTCTGGAAAATGCTTATCAGTTATATCAAGAATATAAAAAGGTTTTAGATGGAATTGAAGAAGCCAAAGAATTACTTAAAGAAAGTGATCCAGAAATTAAGGAAATGGCTGAACTGGAATTAAGTGAATTAGAAGAAAAGAAACCTCAATTAGAAGAAAAACTTCATTTAGAATTAATTCCTAAAGATCCAAATGATAATAAAAATGTTATTGTAGAAATTCGTGGAGCTGCTGGTGGAGATGAAGGAAATATCTTTGCTGGTGACTTGTATAGAATGTATGTCAAATATGCAGAGTCACAGGGATGGAAGATTGAAGTTTTGGAAGCACAGGATAGTGAAGCTGGGGGCTATTCTTTGATTTCCTTTATGATTAAAGGGGAAGGTGTTTATTCAAAATTGAAGTTTGAATCTGGTTCACATCGTGTACAACGTGTACCAAAGACAGAAACACAGGGACGTGTGCATACTTCTACAGCGACTGTGCTTGTGATGCCTGAAGCAGAAGAAGTTGATTTTGAATTAAATCCATCTGATTTAAGAATTGACACATATCGTGCATCAGGTGCAGGAGGACAGCATATCAATAAAACAGATTCAGCAGTTCGTATTACACATATTCCAACAGGTGTTGTGACAACTTCTCAGGATGGACGTAGTCAGCATGACAACAGAGATAAAGCAATGCGTGCAATGCGTACAAAATTATATGAAATGAAATTACGTGAACAGGAAGAAGCAATTGGCAGTGAACGTCGTAGTAAGATTGGAACTGGAGATCGTAGCGAAAAGATCAGAACATATAACTATCCACAAAATCGTGTCACTGATCACCGTATTGGATTAACGATTCAGCAGTTAGACCGTATTATGGAAGGGAAACTGGATGATATTATTGAAGCTTTGATGAATGAAGATCAAAGATTGAAACTTCTAGGAGAAGAACAATGATTTTAAGAGAACTGATTCGTCAAAGTGAAGCCATGCTTGATGAAAAAGATAAAGACTGTAATGTTGCGAAAGTTCTGTTTTATCATTTGGCTCATAAAGAGCCTCATCAATTGTATCTGATGATAGATGAAGAAGTTGATGAAGAATTATTAAAACAGTTTCAGGATGGTATGCAAAGATATATGAATGGGGAACCTATTCAATATATTAATGGAAAAGAAAACTTTTTCTCTAGAGATTTTATAGTCAATGAAAATGTGTTGATACCACGTTATGAAACAGAAGAATTGGTAGAAAATATTCTTTATAAAATTGATGATTATTTTGATGATTATTCATCTATTGATTTATGTGATGTAGGAACGGGTTCAGGAGCGATTGCGATTACTTTGGCATTAGAAGAACCAAAATTAAATGTCGTCGCAACAGATATCAGTGAAGAAGCATTAGAGGTCGCTAAAGCGAATGCCAGTGAATTAGATGCTCAAGTGACTTTTTATCAAGGGGATATGTTAGAGCCATTGATAGACCGTCAACAGAAGTTTGATATATTTGTATCCAATCCACCTTATATTCCACAAGATCAGGAAATTGAAAGTGTTGTGAAAGATAATGAACCCCATGTGGCTTTATTTGGTGGAAATGATGGTTTGTATTTTTATCGAAAGATCTTTAAAGATGTTCGTCATGTTTTAAAAGACCGTGCTTTACTTGCTTTTGAAATGGGATTTGATCAAAGAGAACTCATGTCACAGGCAGTTGAACAATATTTTCCTGATACGCCTTATGAAATTATCAAGGATATTAATGGAAAAGATCGCATGTTGTTTATTTATTATCATTTGAGTTAACATTATGGAAAAGATTTTAGAAACATCAAGATTATACTTAAGACGTTTAGAAGTTACAGATGCTATGCGTATGAGTGAGTATCGTCAAAAAAAGGAAGTCGCTTATTATCAATCATGGAAAAAGTATTCAGTAAAAGATGCAACAAAACGTATTCAGCAATGTTTAAAGTTAACAGATTTGAATCTACCAAAAACAAATTATCATTTAGCAGTTATCTTAAAAGAGAATGATCAGATGATTGGTGATTTATTTGTAGATGTGGCTAATGAAAAGGTTTTTGTTTTGGGATATACAATAGATAGTATTTATTGGTCTCAAGGTTATGGAAGTGAAATCGTGGAAGCCTTTTGTGTGTTTATGAAAGAACAGTATCATTTTCAAAGAGTGATTTGTTATGTTTATAAGGATAATCAGCGTTCAAAACATTTGTTAAAAAAACTTGATTTTCAAAAGTTTGAAGAATCTTTCTTCTATCATGATGAAGGGTATGTCAAATATTTATAGCTCTATGTCAACAGCGATATGGATGCCTAGTTAAATAAGTAGCATATATTGCTTCAAATGATTGAATGAGGACTAAATATCCTCATTTTTTTTATATTATAGGAATTTGGTTTCGTTTGGCTGATAAATGCTTAAAGCAAATATTAACAATGAGCAAAATAAAAAGTAATGCACCAGCATTACTCTATTTTTCTGCATGCAAAAACGTAACCAGATATATCATTTTTTGACCTGGTGCATTGTTCCTTTTCCACATTTCATGCAGATGCATGACAGTTCATCATCTCCATCAGCCTCCGCTATTTCACTTAATATGTATCCGTCAAGTTCCATTTCACATCCGCATCTGTCACATTTCATAAGTACCTTATCTGATTCATATGTGTCATCATGGAGAAGCATTTCATCAACTTCTTCTGGCGTTAATGGTTTGACTTCTGAGATATTTTGATGTGTAGATGCATCTTTCTTTGTACGGGATGTCATTCTTCCGTCCTCCTTCGAAGGGATTATATGTTTCAGCATAATTCATGATCATTCCACATCTGCATTTGATGGGATCCCTCTGAAATGATTGTATCATAAAATAACGGAAATGTGTCTTCTGGATTTGAATTTTTGCGATGGCCTGTCTTTCCTTCTTGTACTGTGTTTCCTTTTTCTGCTTATGAGCCAGAAGCTCAGCCATTCTATTGTAATGTCTGGTCGACCTGTTGGAATAGAATCCATAGTAGCGAGTCATCTTGAAGTTTTCATCCGGACAGTGTCTGATGACTTTTTGGATGAATCTCTCAACTCTTTCAGTGACATCGATTCTTTTGTCATCCTCATGACGATTATAGAACCAATGAATCATTTTGGTCGTGTCATTATATTCTACAATTCTGCTTTCTGCCATGACAGGTCTGTTGGTATAGCGTGTTATATATGCGACGGTATCATCAACATCATCTTCGCTCTGGTCTTTTTTTGGTTCTTTGGCATAGACATAGAAACCGTCGGGATAGTTTTTATAAAGAGAATTTTTAAGTGCATGGAATTGTCTTGTGTTGATTTTCCTGTCAAGAAGGTCAAGGATCTGAAACATCCAGGTTTTTCTGAGCTTATTGAAATCCATATAGGCAAGGCTTTTAATGCAGTCCTTCCTGAGATTGAGGGCATCCTGACAGACAAGCATGTGGATATGAGGATTGAATTCAAGGGGTCTGCCAAAAGTATGAAGGGTAGAGATGGCACCAAAAACAACATTATCCTTTGTATCCTTATAGAGATAGGGGGAAGAGGATTTTCGGAGCTTTCTGTGTTTTTCGAGTCTTTTGTTTTTTCTGAATTTAGCATCGTTGGCAAGAGCGCTGATGGTATTTCTGGAAGCGATGAATAAAAGGTCGAGGAGAGAACGATCTCTGATGAAATAATCACGGAGCTCT
>NZ_NFHI01000042.1:0-24130 GCF_002159255.1 Massilimicrobiota sp. An80 | reverse complement strand
ACGGATATATTCTGGAATACAGAGGCAATATACGAGGTGTTCGAAGATTTAGATATAAGTCTTAGAATTGCATATGGAATTAAATCGGTGTTTGAAAACTATAACAAAAAAAGTGCATCTTAGATGCATTTTTTAGTTATATCACGTAGCAAATAATATAAATAGCTCGGACAATTTAATTTGAATATTATAGTTATCTCACCTTGTATCCTAACCAAATAAATTGAAGAACTATTTATCATTTAATTTGGCATTCAACAAATAATGTCCTGGATGTTTTTCTTTTAATATTCTTAGATATTCTCTTCCAAATCTTGATAAATTTGGTAAGGGGCTTTCTTGTTTTAATTCAGGGAATTCATAATCTCCTACTCTGTTATACTTGATTCCTTTCATACTTTTTCCTCCTATCTTGCATCTCTTTGTTTGATTTTCTTTTGTGCTATTCTTTCAATGTCTTTATCAAAGCTACGATTTCTGATGTTCTCACACGCTTTTATTTGAAGTCTTAGTTTCTTAATATCAGGTGTAAACAACTTGGCTCTTGCTGACCATTCTTCTTTTTCAACCATTGTTTTTGCTCGTTGTCGTTGATAATAATAACCTTGTCTTTGCTTTAATAAGTCATTGAGTTCATCTTGTTTTTGTTGTTGATAGTTATTTAATTGATAGATATCTTCTATCTTGTTCTTGGCAAGAAGTTCAATTTCTCTAGAATATTGATCCATTTTCTTGAGTGCTTGTCTTGCTTCTTTAGATATATGTTGCTTTCTTGTAGGCAAGATATTAATTGAAATAAGATAAGCAACATGTATTCCTGCTAGCTTAGGTAACTGTTTTCTTTTATAAAGTTGATAATATTCCTTACATTGATAATAGCTTTGTGTATGTTCAACGTTTTGAGGAAGAATCCATTTGTCAGTCAATCTTTCTTCAATTTCATCAAGATGATACCTTTCTCCTAATGATTTTAGATAGATTGGTTCATTACAATACGGATGAAAAACAACATCTTCTTCATCAATTCTATCGAACTCATACCCTTTCTTTTTCATATTATCCTTTAAATCCCTAATACAATTGCTTTCTTTTACCAAAGTATCGATATCTTTTTTAATGTCATTCATATAGGTTTTCATGATATGATAATTTAACTTTTTTGAATCGTAGGATGGATCTTCGATGACAGATAATCCATATTCTTTGCATAGTTCATCGGATGTATTTCTCATGTTCCAGTAATCTTTTTTGGTATTACAGAATCGTTTGCCATCAACGAATGAAGTTGAATTTAATAAGATATGATTATGAATATGGTCTTTGTCTAAGTGAGTGGTAACAACAACTTCGAAACGATTTCCAAACACTTTTTGTGCAAGCTTTACACCAATTTCATGCGCAATATTTGCATCAACCTCACCTATTTTAAATGACTGATAACCATGAAATGCTACGATTCTTTTATGATCATGGAACAATTTTTTGGTCATCTGCATCGATTTTAATGGATTGAATGCATCGCAATTAAGACAAGTTACATACTTTTTTTGTTTGACTTTATTATCTTGGCTGATGTAATCCAAGACCGTTTGCATCGTCTTTTTTTCATCTTCGACATACTTGATAACGTTATCCAAACGATCTCGGATAGCCCAAATTGATGTTACTGCTTTGATCAGCCCCTAACTTTTTCATCAAGATTCTTGATCATTTGTCGTAATTCTTTGATGGTTTCCATGATGGTTTTTAGTGATATGTCTTGTCTATTGTTCAATGCTCTTGCTATCTGATTTAGATTATTACCGATATGATTGAACTCGTTTTTTAATTTATAATATTCTAGATCAGGCGGTACTTTTATCTCTTTACCTAAAATGCAAGCTCTAGAAAATGCTTCTCTACTTAAGCTTGTTTTTTCTAATTTATTGTTTAAGATTTTGAATTCATCATCATTAAATCGTATCTTAATTTCATGATTTCTTTTCATATGAACCTCCAATCTTGCTGGTCGTACCAGCTTATGATTTTGTATTTTGGGGACAAAATACGTTGCTTGCTAATACATATATCGTGAATTTTAATTGAAGTGACGAGTGACGGTGTGACGGACACTTTGCTATACCGAAACACCGTCACACCGTCACCAATTTTTATGTTTCTTCATCACCTTCATAAACCAATCTCATTAGTCTTGCCTTATTTGTTCTCGGTAGAATTTCATACGTTATGAATGAGTCTTTAAGAAAATCTTTATTTTTGGTTAGAAGAATTTGCAGTCCCTTTCCTCTTAGCTTTAATGATAATTTAGAGCATAAGGTTTCATGAGATCCCTCATAAACTTTATTTCTTACAATGAAGTTGATGACCTTACTGAGATTCTCATCAATCTGTTCATCGAAGTCATTTTCAACGATTTCAAAAAGACACATCTCATTTTGACAGATCGTCAGTTCTTCCTCAGGAAAATCTTTTCCTTGAATTGCTAACTGTCGGTTCTTGGACAAGAAATTTCTTTTAAACAAAACGATAATACTGTCCGCTCCTGCTATTATCCCTCTGCTTCCATAAATGGAATCAAAAGGATGATTAGGATCTATTTCCTTTTTCACATGAGTGATTAGAATGATCGACAAATTATATTTAAAAGCTAGTTCATGATACAACGTTGATTCAGAATATTCCGAATCATAATCTCTATCTTTATTTCTTCTCATCTTTGCAAAGGTATCAACAACGACCACTCTCAAATCCTTATTGATTTCTAACTCCTTTTGAATTCTTTTTTCTAAGTCAAAATAATTATCTGACTTCAGCACATCAACAACAAGATTATCCTTTTCTTCAATCTTCATTGTTTTTAATCGCTTTTGTATCTTATTCTTATGATCTTCAAATGCTAGATATAAGGCTGTTCCTTGTTTCACATTTTTACCTAAGAATTTTTTACCACTTGCAATTGCATCGGCTAGCTGTAATCCAAAGAATGTCTTTCCAGTTTTTTGTGGAGCTCCAATCAAAGTTAAACCAATAGGAATCATATCTTCCACAATATCCTGTTCTTCTTTTATATCGGATGCTAATAATTCTTTTGCAGTAAATCTTCCGCCATACTCCACTTCTCTTTTCGTTTGAATAAAGCCTTTATCATAGTTTAAAGCACTTGAACAGATACTATTGACTTCTTTCATCTCTAACGATGGGTAGCAACGCTTCTCATTCTCTTTAGCAATACAAAGCCTAATCGATTCGTCATGAAATCCTTTCTTCTGTAAATAGCATGCCATTTTAAATAAGTAGTCATTTCTTTTCCCTTCTTGAATCAAACAGCAATCATCCAATGACTTCGTTGTGTCTTTCTTCGTTTTAGAAAGAAAATCATACACTGCATCATTTGCTTCAGCTATCGGCAGATTGTTGACCCATGCATAAGATTTATCGTCAACAACACTGGGAGGTGCTAATACATAACCACCATCACCTCGTACATCTATTCCTTCCATTAAAGCAATCGAGTTACGAACTTCTCTGTTTACCTTATAATAGAGATGATATCCACCATTACAAGTCTTCGCTATTCTTGTTTTAGGAAAGTTGGCAAGAAATGGCTTTAATTGTTCCATGCCATTCTTGCCATTTTTGCAATCAACATCAATAACAACTAAACCATTTCCTGTTTTCAATCCAATATTATATAATGGATTATTATTCCACCATTTTGTTACTTGATCAATATCATCTACCGCTTCTTCTTTCCAAGATTTTAAGACTTGTTCACTTTTTGAATTGACTTTTAGCGGAAATATTTTAAAATGATTTTGAGCATAAATTAAAGCTTCAGATTGTAAGGACTTCATTTCTCAGGTGACTCTTTTTGAACTTTAATTTGTGCCATTTTTTTATCATGCATTGCAATAACAATTTCCAAAACTCGCCTTAATACTATTAAATCATCTAATTCTATTTCCTCTAAATTCCCCAAATGTTTAAACTCATCAATAAAATGATTTAGTTCATATTTCAAAGAGCGATATACATATGGATTACCTTGAACAACAATGTCAGTATTACTTGTACATCGAATAAGATAATCCTGTTTAGTTAGACCAGATAAGGCAACCATTCGATTAATTACATCACTTTCTTCTTGTGAAACACGAAATGCAACAACGATTCTACGAAATCTCCCTTGCATATCATTATTCTTTGCAGACATATGTCATTGCCTCCTCTTTTTCTTTATCCAACTTATTTGCTATTTCTGCACCTTTTGTTGGGAAAAGATGTGCATATCTATAAGTTATATCAATACTTTCATGTCCTACTCGTTCTGCAATTGCTAATGGTGTAAATCCTAGCTCAATCAACAAAGATACATGTGAATGTCGTAAATCATGAATACGAATTCTTTTTACGCCTGCAAGTTTACATCCTCGATCCATCTCATGATGAAGAAACGATTTAGTAATCTGAAATATTCTCTGATTTTTTTCTAATTTGTAGATTGAAATAATATAATTTTCAATTTCTTCTGTCAAAAAATGGGGCATTTTAATTTTTCTAATACTTTTTTTAGTTTTTGGATCAGTGATATAATCTTTACCTTGTAATCGTTGATATGACTTTGTAATAGAGACTGTATCTGTCTTCAAATCAAAATCCTCAGGTGTTAATGCTAACAACTCACCTAACCTAATCCCACACCAGTATAAGAGTTCAAATGCCATATAGCTAATTGTCTTGTCCATAATTGACTCTGAGAATTTAATATATTCTTCTTTTGTCCAAAACAACATTTCTCCATATTGCTCTTTTCCCATATTTCCTGCTTTTCTGGCTGGATTATCTGCTAAATTATAAAATTTACATGCATAATTGAATATAGCACTCAATTGATTATGAATTGTTTTTAAATAGGTTTGACTATAACAATGACCTTTACTATCTCTATAAGCCAACAAAGTATTTTGCCATTCAATAACATCAGCTGGTGTTATTTCATTTAATTTTCTATTTTCAAAATATGGAAGAATTTTATCTTTTATCAAATATTTTTTCGTCATATTTGTATTGTACTTTAGTCTAGCTAAACAATCTCTCTCATATATTTCAATAAAATCAGAAAATTTCATATCAGTAGAATGTGCTTTTTTTAGTTTAAACTCACGTTCATAGTTTTGGGCATCGGTTTTTCTTAAAAATCCACGTTTAGTGTGTGGTCTATTTATTCCTTGCCAATCTTTGTAATAACACTTAACAAACCAAGTTTTATTTTTTTCATTTTGATATACCGGCATTTTTATCATCTCCTTTTTCTGGTATCATTCCATAAAATCTTTCATAAAAATACTGTCTGTTGGTTTGTCCCTCAACTATCATGTAACCTTTATCAGACAACTCCTTATTTAATGTTCTTACAACCTTATATCCATAGGATTTAGATTTTCCCATGATTTCGGCTATTTCTGATGCCTTAATAAATAATTCTGTACTCATTTTTCTCAACCTCCTAATCTTTTAAAGTTAGTACAATATTATAATACTAATCTTTATAGATTAAGTCAATATGTTTTCTAATTTTTTTAGTTTAATTTTTAATCATTTTAGTTTAGTATATTCTTTACATTAAAGATATGCATGCTATAATTAAGGGGAAAGGGGTGAGTATATTTATGTCATTTGGTCAAAGACTAAAGAGAATACGAAATTTCAGAGGATTTACAATGAAACAATTAGGGATGAATTTGAACATACCTGAAAGACAAGCCGATGTACGTATATCCCAATATGAATCAGATAAAAAAATGCCTAGAAAAGACATTATTGAACAAATGGCTCGTATCTTGGATGTTAATGAATGGGCATTAGATAACCCTGATATTAATACATATTATGGAGCCATGTATAATTTATTTGAATATTATTTCTCTTATGGTCTACATCCTATAAAAATTGATGGTAAAGTATATTTAACTATAGATAAAAATATTGCAATGGATTCACTCGTTGAAAGCTTACATGATTGGTATGATGAATACGAAGCATTCCAAAACGGTACAATAACTAAAAGTCAATTTATAGAGTGGATGCTAAAATACCCAGAATATTCAAAAAAGAATATCAATAAAGATCCTAGAAAAAATGGTTAGAAAAAAAATAATAAAAAGGAGGATATATTAGTGGCAACGATTTTTGAACAAGTTTTATTCACTACATTAAGAATCGAATGTATTAATGAAAATGGTAATCTTTTTTCAATAGGAACTGGTTTTTTATTACAACGTCCTGTTGGAGAAGATAAATATAAAGTTTATTTGATATCAAACAAACATGTTTTGTGCAATGCCAATTCTATTACAATAACTTTTACAAAATCAAAAGACAATAACCCCGATTTAGGAAATACGGTTCGTATTCCCATCACTGATATAAAAGATAGCATTGTTCAACATCCTAATCCTAATATAGATATTGCGATTTTAGAGTGTACAAGATTATTTATTATGTTTCCTAACCAATTATACTTTAAAACAGTAGACTATGATATGTTAGCATCATTTGATGAACCAGAATTAAGTATTGCAGAAAATGTATTTTTTGTTGGATATCCTGATAATAGATATGACAAACAAAATAATTTACCCTTAATACGTACTGGAATGATTGCAAGTCATCCAAAATACAACTATAACGGAGATGATGTATTTATCATTGATGCACAAGTTTTCCCTGGTTCAAGTGGGAGTCCAGTATATATTGATTTAACTTACGAAAACTTCAAAAATGGACAAATTAATTTAGGTAAAAAAGATATTAAGTTATTAGGAATTGTATCAGCTACAATGATTCGAAACAATCAAATTAAATCTATTCAAACGGGCACTCAATTGCTTTCGGAAGAAATTTTAGGATTAGGTATTGTTTATAAAGCTACTGCTATTAAAGAGTTAATTGACAGTATGCCTACAGATAATTGATAAAGATATAACTAAATTTAACCAATACATATTTTGAGAATTTTTATTCTATATAACTAATAATTAGTTTAAAAGCTAGATTTTTCATTTAGAAATCAAAGAATCGTAATACCAAACGATTCTTTTTTATACATAATTAAAAAATGACCCATTCTTTGACTTTTTAAGGTCAATTTAAGGTCATTTTCTTTTTAATATTCAAAATATGCTTTATTTATCGGCTATTTTTAAGTTACCTTTTTATTCGAACTCTATCGTCCCAGGAGGCTTTGATGTAATATCATAGAATACTCTATTCACACCACGAACCTCGTTAATAATTCTTGACATCACTTTATTTAAGACTTCATAAGGAATTTGTGCAGCTTCTGCAGTCATGAAGTCAATTGTATTGACAGCACGTAAAGCAATTGCATAATCATAAGTTCTTTCATCACCCATGACACCAACAGAACGCATATTTGTCAGTGCTGCAAAGTATTGACCAATTGTACGATCTAATCCAGCATTGGCAATTTCTTCACGATATATAGCATCTGCATCTTGTACAATTCTGACTTTTTCAGCAGTCACTTCACCAATAATACGAATACCAAGTCCTGGTCCTGGGAATGGTTGTCTGAATACTAAATATTCAGGAATACCTAATTCCAATCCCACTTTACGCACTTCATCTTTAAATAAATCTCTTAATGGTTCAATGATTTCTCTAAAATCCACATAATCAGGAAGTCCACCTACGTTATGATGTGACTTGATGACCGCAGATTCTCCACCTAATCCACTTTCAACAACATCTGGATAGATTGTTCCTTGAACTAAGAAATCAACAGCCCCAATCTTTTTTGCTTCTTCTTCAAAGACACGAATGAACTCTTCACCAATAATTTTTCTTTTCGCTTCAGGTTCAGTCACACCTTTTAATTTTTCATAATATCTTTCTTGCGCATTCACTCTAATAAAGTTTAATTCATATGGCCCTTCAGGTCCAAAAACAGCTTCCACTTCATCGCCTTCGTTTTTACGAAGTAATCCATGATCAACAAATACACAAGTCAATTGATTTCCAATCGCTTTAGAAAGTAAAACAGCTGCTACTGATGAATCCACTCCACCAGATAAGGCACATAAAACTTTTCCATCTCCAACTTTTTCTCTAATCGCTTTGATTTGTTCTTCAACAAATGAATCCATACGCCAATCTCCTGAACATCCACAAACATTCAAGACAAAGTTAGATAAAATTGTTTTTCCATATTCTGTATGTAAAACTTCAGGATGGAATTGAATGGCATACAATTTCTTTGCTTCATTTTCACATGAAGCCACTGGACAATCTTTTGTATAAGATGAGATTTCAAATCCATCAGCAATCTCAGAAATATAATCAAAATGACTCATCCAGCAAGTTGATTCTTTAGGCACATTCGTAAATAAAGCTGAATTTTCTTTACTCACAATCAAATGAGATTTTCCATATTCTCTCACATCAGCACGTTCTACTTTACCACCTAAAACATGTTGCATTAATTGTGCCCCATAACATAATCCTAAAACAGGAATACCCAGTTCAAATAATTCCTTTGAATATGTAGGTGAATCTGCTTCATAACAGCTGTTAGGTCCACCTGTTAAAATAATTCCCTTAGGATTCATTTCTTTAATCTTTTCAAGATCAGTTTTATATGAATAAATTTCACAATAAACATTACATTCTCGAACACGTCTAGCCACTAACTGATTATACTGACCACCAAAGTCTAAAACAATGACTAATTCTCTCTTCACTCATTTCCCTCCTTAAAATTGAATATCTTTTAAAACAACTGTCTGTTCTCTATCTGGTCCAACTGAGAACATGACAATTGGACAATGAATTAATTCTTCAATACGTCTGATATAGTTTTGACAATTGACTGGTAATTCTTCAAAAGATTTCACATGTGTAATATCTTCTTTCCATCCAGGCATTTCTTCATAAATAGGTTCCACTTCTTCAATACCTTTAATTGTAGAAGGTAAACCATGAATCACTTCACCTTTATATTTATAAGCTTTACAGATTTTAATGGTATCTAATCCACTTAAAACATCCAATAACATCAAAGCAATTCCTGTTAAACTAGACATTCTACGTGATTGATTCACAACCACAGCGTCAAACCATCCTGTACGTCTTGCACGATGTGTCACTGTTCCATATTCATGTCCTCTTTCACGAATGAAATCTCCAACTTCATCATGTAATTCTGTTGGGAAAGGTCCAGCTCCTACACGTGTTGTATATGATTTGATAATCCCAATCGCTTCTTTAATATATAAAGGCCCTATACCAGTCCCTTCACTCACTCCATTAGCACCTGGATGAGAACTTGTCACATATGGATAAGTTCCATAATCAATATCCAACATAGCGCCTTGCGCACCTTCAAATAACACTTTACGATCTTCACGTAAATATTGATCTAACAACATTCCTGTATCACAAACAAGTGGTTTGATCACTTTGGCATATTCTTTATATTCTTCAAAAATACTTTCAACAGTGAATTGTCCTTCTAATTCAGGATATTCCATCACTTTCATTGGGAAAGTTTCTTTTAATCTTTCTAAAAATAAGTCTTCATCAATAAACTCACCCATACGAATACCAATACGACTATACTTATCAATATAACATGGTCCAATACCACGTTTTGTTGTCCCAATGCTATGATCTCCTTTTCTTGCTTCCTGAATCGCATCAATTTCAAGATGATAAGGTAAAATCACATGACAACGATCACTCACACGAATCTTACTTGTATCAATACCCGCATCATTTAAATATTTGACCTCTTCCAAAAAGGCTTTAGGATTAACAACCATCCCATTTCCCATAATAACTTCATGTCCACTAAAAATTCCAGAAGGTATTAATTTCAATGCAAATTTCTTTCCATCATATACAATTGTATGTCCTGCATTGTTTCCTCCTGCATAACGTACGACAACATCAGCTTTTTGGGCAAGATAATCAGTAACTTTTCCTTTACCTTCATCTCCCCACATGCTTCCTACTACAACCACACCAGCCATAAAACTTCATCCTTTCTTTTTTACATCAATATTATATAAAATATGACTCTTATATACAATCAAAATTTATCATAATTGACGTATCAACACTTCTATTATAAAATAAAACAAAACATTAGTAAAATTAATATTTAAAAACATTGATATAAGGAGAGCTAATATGAACATTAAACTAGAACAATATAAAATCTTTAATGAGGCCGCCTCAACGCTTTCTTTTTCTCTCGCTGCCAGAAATCTCTTTATTTCACAATCCGCTGTCAGTCAGGCCATTCGTCTTTTAGAAAAAGAATTACATACGCAGCTATTTATTCGTCAATCTAAAGGGGTTATTTTAACTAAAGAAGGACAAATCCTCCATCAGAAGATTTCTGAAGCCTTATCCTTAATTACCAGTGCTGAAAATCAAATTGCCCATTTTCATGAATTAAATCAGGGAGAACTGCTTATAGGTGCCGGTGACACATTAAGCGAAAACTATATCATGCCTTATCTTGTTCTTTTTCACCAGCATTATCCTCATGTCAAAATCAAGATGGTCAATCGCACCAGTCTGGAAATCATAGACTTATTAAAAACAGGAGATATTGATTTGGGATTTATTAATATGCCTCTTTATGATGAAGCCATTACCATTCGTGAATGTTTACAAATTCATGATATTTTTGTCAGCTCACATCAAGACTCTCATTCATATACAATGGAAGAGCTTGTGAATGAACCTCTCATCATGTTAGAGAAAAATTCAAATTCCAGACAGTTTGTTGATGACTATTTTGCTATGCAAGGCTTCTTATTAAACCCCAGCATTGAACTGGGTTCTCATAATCTCCTTTTAGAAGCTGCTAAAAATCATTTAGGAAAAGCTTGTGTGATTAAAGAATTCTCACAACATGAACTGGATAGTCACCAGATTTATGAAGTAAATCTCACACATGCTTTACCTAAACGTAGCATTGGATATGCTTATCTTTCACGCAAGACATTAACTCCTGCCACATCCAAATTCATTGAACTTTTACCAGTTTTTCAAAATGAATGACATAAGAAAAGAGCGATACACCCTGAAATATCGCTCTTTTCTTATATCGATCCATAGCGCTGCTGTTCACTATTTGGCTGTTAGACTGCTGCCTCTAACAGGGATCATTTTGAGTAAATTATATGAATACTTTGCTTTCCATGTATATCGAGGAATATTATGATATGATATACACATTGTCCCTTTGGACAACTCCTATTATATATAAAGTTTGTTTTCATGCAACTAAAAATTTAAAATTATGTCGATTTTATCAATATTTTTTCAATTTTATTAAAATGTAAACACTTTCACCATACAAACATAGGAATAGTTTTCAAAAGTACCATATTTTTACTGATTATGTCTCACTATATATTGGTAGAGTTTTGCTACAAATCTAGCCTCTACTTTCGCATAAGAATATTCAGCTTTCACAAATGTTGGAATTTCAAAATAATCATCATTCATAGATACACAGACAACTTCTCCAAGAGATTCCTGTCTTGTATCAACCATGATATGAATATTAGCAGACTCATGCATCAATGGTTTCAACCATTCATCATAAAAACGAAAGTCACCATGATATGTCAAAGAAATTTTGGGCTGTTTTTTGAGTACAGCTGCTTTTAAATCTTTTTCTTGAATGATATATTCAGCCATACGATGTTCTATTTCCATCTTCACATCTTTCATCAAAGCATCAGCCACCTCTTGAGAAGATGCTTTAACAGCCAAACGAATACGTACTGTTTCTTCTCCAGCATATAAGGCTATAGAAACATCTTTTTGACCTTCAATCAAATCTCTCAGCATTTCATCAATCTTACTTTCACCAATAAACATTGTTAAATATTCATAAGTATAAATCGTATCCTGTTTCCATTTGGTAAGATAAGGAATCAAAGAGTGTTCAACAACATATTGCAGTTCTTTAGGTGGACCAGGTAAATTAATGATCATACGTTGTCCATCAGACATGGCACAGCCATTAGCTGTTCCCATATCATTTTCTAAAATATAAGCGTCTCGAGGATAATAAGCCTGCTTAAAATTATTGTCAGGAATCTGGTCAACACCTGTACAATAGCGACATTTGATATCTACTTTTCGTGCTTCTTCTTCATTATAAACCATTTCCAAGCCTAAATACTTAGCTGACAGTTCTTTAGTCAAATCGTCTGTCGTAGGTCCGAGTCCTCCTGTTGTGATGACACAGTCAGCCCCACGTTCAAAAGCAATCTTTAAACAATCATATAATCTTTGAGGATTATCACCCACAACACTTTGATAATACACATTAAATCCTAAATCTTTGCATACCTTTTGTAAAAGTGTGGCATTGGTATTCACAATTTCACCCAATAATAATTCTGTTCCAACATTCATAATTTCTACATTCATCAATCAAATCTCCTTATATCCATTCTATAAACCATGTCTATGTTTAATTTCTTATTTCTATTGTATAAAATAAATGTTTATTTTTCTACTCTTTTTCAAACTATGACTCCAACAAAGATAAAATTTCCTCTTCACTCCAAAATATCTGAATACACTCTATAAATTCATCCAAAGCTCTATGTTTCATACGATAATAACTGGCACGTGAATAAAAGCTCATCCACCATGAAGCCTGATAATAATTAATATACTCATGTTCAATAAATTCATAAGTGTCTTTTGATAAATGATTATGTATCTGATGAATAATCCCAACAAAACTTTCTAATTTCTGTTTACGCTCTAATTGCTTAATCATTTTCTCATCACCATTATGATATGAAGATGATGTGTCTTTCACTTTAAACATATCAACCTGTGGATAATAATTATAATGCTGATTCAAATACAGGATATCTAACTGGGCTCTTTGATAAGTTTTATAAATTTTCCTTGCGACATGATCCTTCTGTTTTAAAGTTAAATGTTTTTCCATAAAAAATCCCTCCTAATACTTATATACGCATTTTAGAGGGCATTTTTCTTTTTTAAATTGTAAAATTCTCAATTAATTGTTCAATTTCTTCATTTTCTAACCCAATTTCCAATAAATACTCTTTAGCACTACCATAATGTTCTCTTAAATAATCCAATAACTCCATCATATATCGAGGTGAAGATCTTAAATATTGTTTCGCTTCTTCATTATCCATCATTTGTGCCAAAGACGCATTAATATCTCTATTATTTTCATAAGATTCACTATAATCTTTGACAATATCATATTCATGACATCCAATCAGATCCAACAATAAAGCTGCAGTGACACCTGTACGATCTTTACCAGCAGAACAATGAAACATAACACCTTCATAAGGATATTTCACAAAGATATCAAACAATTCTTTAAATTTATGTTTCATCCCTTCTAACATATAAATATAGACACCACCTAAGTCTTTATAAGTTTTCACTTCTTCAGGAACAATAGCGGCTTTAGTAGAATCAAATAAATTCACTTCATAATAATCAATATCTTTTTCATTTTGAAATGGATTAGGCTGACACTCTTTTTCAAAATCACTTCTTAAATCAATCACAACCTTAACACCATAATCCTTTAAAGTCTGAATGTCTTTTGAAGTTGCATAAGTAGGTGCAGCCGCTCTAATATACTTATGAGCACGACTATACATTCCACCCTGTGTTTCATAACCACCTAAATCTCTTGTATTAACCATTTTCTCTAATTGAATCTGACGTTCTTCTCTTGTCATATATAGCATATTTTCACTCTCCTATTCTTCAAAAGGACGGACACGTAAAGTCACGCCTAAATCATCACAAATTGCCTGACATTTCTTTATTTTCTCTTCACCAATAATATCCACAACACTCATCACAACAAAGGGAACATACTCTAGGCAAGACTTTGCAAAATCAAGCATAGCCTGAAAAGACTCTATCCCAAAACGACTGCGTGTTAATGCATCATACTCCTTAGCATCAGGAGCATTTAAACTGATCGAAACTGTATCAATTCTTCCCTTGAATTCAGGTGTTACATCTCTTTGATGAATCAAACAAGCTAAACCATTGGTATTAACACGAATAGGTAAATCTCTTCGAAAATGCTTTAAAATCCCTGCAATCTGTATCACATCTTCTACTCTTTCTAAGGGTTCACCAAAACCACAGAAAACAACTTCATGGAAATCATCTAAATCATATTTTTGAAACTCTTTGATCACATCTTCAACAGTCGGTTCCTCTTTAAGCCATAAACTATGTCCTTCTTCCATTTCCTTTGTCTGTCTTAAACAAAATGTACAGGCACAAGGACAACGATTGGTTAAATTAACATAAACTGTGACATCTTCTAATGAAGCTAATTCACTGATATCCTGATAACCATTGCCGTGTATTGTATATAAAATCATAAATCTTCTCCTAACTCATATAAATATTCTTCAAAGCTCAAACCATAATGATGAGGGACATGTGTCTGTTCACAAAAGCGAATACATTTTGAAGCAAAGGCTGTTGCTTTTTTGACACTTTCATAAAAACTCAATCCATTCAAATAGCTTCCTGCTATAACAGCCGCAATAACATCTCCTGTTCCACAACGATCTTTACCAATGCGATCCACCATTACAATCTGATAATCTTCATGTTTATTATAAATAAAATTTAAAATCTGTTTATCATTAAACGGTATACCTGTCACAACAATATGAGATGGTCCTTGTCTTGATAACTGTTCACACATCTCTTTGAGTTCATCAAATGAAGGCAAAGACTCAGGGTAAGGGTGATCAACTAAAGTGACAAGTTCAGTTAAATTCGGTGTCATTAAATCCGCATATTGAATCAGTTCTTTCATCTTCTGACACATGGCAGGTGTATATGTCTTATACAATTTTCCATGATCTCCCATCACAGGATCCACAAGAATAAACGTTTCTTTTCTTTTAAAAGTCTGAATAAAATCAATCACAATATCAACCTGTTCTTCAGAACCTAAAAAACCTGTCGCAATGGCATCAAATTCTAAATGCAGATCTTTATAAGTCTGGATATAATCTTTCATCCTTGATGTATAATCATCAAAATAATAAACGGGAAATTGGGTATGGGTTGATAAAATAGCAGTAGGAATAGGAACAGCCTGTATCTTCATAGCGGATACAATAGGTGCCATAGCCGCAATCGCACATCTTCCAAATCCTGTCATATCATTAATTAAAGCAATCTTCTTTTGCATACTTACACCTCATTTTTATCCTATTTTATCACAAACACATCTAAAAAAGAAGAAATGTATCTTGAAAAGGAACAACTCTGTATGATTTCATTTTCCATCATTCTATGTTATGATAATGAAAAATATCAGAAAAGGAGTTCATTATGGATAAGCATTGTTTCAAAACAGATTTAGCTCAAGACACAATCATAGATCAACATTATCAGGATGAAGCTATTTTTGATAGTCATTTCAAACATAAAGACTTTCAACATTGTCAGTTTGAACATATTGATTTTCAAGATGTTTCTTTTGAAAACAGTTATTTTGTCAATGTCACTTTTATTCATTGTGATTTATCCAATATCAAATTGAATCATACACTTTTTAGACATGTCCGTTTTGAAAACTGTAAATTGATGGGTACTGATTTTTCTGAATCCATTTTTGATCAGGTCACTTTTCAAGAATGTCTATGCTCATTTGCGAATTTTGCATTCATGCATAATAAAACAGTTCAGTTTCAACATTGTTGTCTACAAAATGCCAGTTTTGTAGAAGTCAAAATGACAAAAACAAGCTTTGATGAATGCGATTTACGACAATGTGAATTTCTCCATGCTTCACTTTCTCATATTGATTTATCTTCATGTCAGATTGAAGGCATCATGACATCTTCTCAAGATATTGCTGGGGCTATCATCGCCTATAATCAGGCTCCAGCTCTCATCCATTTATTAAAAGTCAAAATCAAGGAATAAAAAAACTATGGTGATTAGAAGTGAACTTCATGATTTGGAAATTCAAATCATGAGGTTCATTTCTTTTTTCCATAGTTTTAATATGCTCTTGCAAAATAAACAATATGTTTTGCTTTCTTACCACAAATTGGACAAACCCCATCAGCGTGGGCATCTGTATCAATACAACGTGATGTTGCAGCAGTGTCTTCTTTGATCTTCACTTCACATGCTTCATCACCACACCAAGGCATTTTAACGTAACCACCTTTGTTATTTAAAACGTCTTTAAATTCTTCATAAGTTGTGACATCAGTGATATGTTCATCTCTAAATTTTAAAGCTTTCTGATACATTTCTTCATGAACTTCATCTAGTAAATGAGCTAATTTTTCTGGTAATGTCTCATCAAGAGCTAAAGTTAATTTTTCACCATTTACACGTTTAGCGACAACACATTGACCATTCTGTAAATCTCTTGGACCAACTTCTAAACGTAATGGAATACCACGCATTTCAGCTTCTGAGAACTTCCATCCTGGTGATTTGTCACTCGCATCCACTTTCACACGGATACCTTTAGCCTGTAATTGAGCCTGAAGTTCATAAGCTTTATCTAAGATTCCTTCTTTTTGTTGTTGAATTGGAATAATCATCACTTGTGTTGGTGCGACTCTTGGCGGTAATACTAACCCATTATCATCACCATGAACCATAATAATCGCTCCAAGTAAACGTGTTGAAACACCCCATGAAGTCTGATAAACATATTTAAGCTGATTATCTTTGTCTAAGAATTTCATATCAAAAGCTTTCGCAAAACCATCACCAAAATAATGTGATGTTCCAGACTGCAATGCTTTTCCATCATGCATTAAAGCTTCAATTGTATATGTTTCTTCTGCTCCTGCAAATTTTTCTCTTTCTGTTTTTCTACCTGTTACCATTGGAATAGCCAATAATTCTCTGGCAGTTGTTTCATAGATATCCAACATACGCATTGTTTCTTCTTTCGCTTCTTTTGCTGTTGCATGAATCGTATGTCCTTCCTGCCATAAAAATTCTGAACCTCTTAAAAATGGTCTTGTTGTTTTCTCCCAACGCACAACAGAACACCATTGATTATATAATTTTGGTAAATCACGATAAGAATTGACAATCTTTGCATAATGTTCACAAAATAATGTTTCAGATGTTGGACGAATCAATAAACGTTCTTCCAATTCATCTAATCCACCACGTGTGACAACTGCACATTCAGGCGCAAATCCTTCAACATGATCAGCTTCTTTTTTTAATAATGATTCAGGGATTAACATCGGCATATAAACATTTTCATGTCCCGTTTCTTTAAATTTTTTGTCCATATAGGCTTGAATCATTTCCCATAATGCATAACCATATGGGCGATAGATAATAAACCCTTTGACACTTGAATAATCCATTAATTCGGCTTTACGACAAACATCTGTATACCATTTCGCAAAGTCTTCATCTCTTGATGTAATCGCATCATTTTTTACTTTATTTGCCATTTTTTCTATACCCCTTCTCTAATATTTACCTTACTATTATACAAGAATTTAACTAAAAAGCAATTAGGACTCGACTTTTTCTTTTTCAAAAACCAAATCTATTTCTTCTATGTAACCATTGCCTCTTTGCAAAACTGGAATCCACCCTGCATAACACCATCCTTCACTTGCATAGCTATCAATGATCTCATGCAACTTTTCAAAACGATATTCAGTGATTCCAAAACCTGAAATCTTGGCTGACATGCGATGATATTTATAAATCAGTTTCATTTGGCTTATCCCCTTTCAATATGTAATGAACTGCCCTGTTGTCCTTTTTCTACAATAATCTGAGTATCAATTCTTTCTTTCAATTCATCAACATGAGAAATAATACCAATCGTCTTATGATCATTCTTTAAATCCATTAAAACTGATAAAGCCTGATCAATAGATTCATGATCTAAAGTCCCAAAACCTTCATCAATAAATAGCGTATTCAATTCAATGCCGCCGGCATAATTTTGGATCATGGATGATAGACCTAAAGCCAGTGATAAAGCCGCTTTAAAAGATTCTCCACCTGATAAAGACTGAATATCTCGCATCATTCCCGTTTCATAATCCAGAACACTTAAATCTAATCCTTGTTGTTTAACACCTTTGACATCTTTTTTACGATACAATGCAAACCGTCCCTGTGTCATTTTTAATAGCTCAATATTCGCAAATTCGAGAATCTGTTCAAAATAAGCTGATAAAACATACCTTTCAAAAGACATACGTAAAGGATTCTTTCCTGATGTATAATCATATAAATCCTGATAAAGTGTATACTTTTCAAAAATATCCTGATTTTTATGATAATCCTTATCTAACTGATCTAATGTTTCTTGATTTTGCTTATAAACATGTAAAGTCTCATGATATTGTGTATAAGTTTCATCACGTTTTTGTGCCAATGCATCTAACTGTTGTTTTTCTAAAGACAAATCAGTCATGTGATAATCTTTGGTTTTCTCTTCTAAAAGCTGTTTTTGTTTCCCTAATGCTTCTTTTTGAATGATATAATTCTGATAATCTTTTTCCTGATTAAAAATAGACTGTTGACGTTTTTGATAATCTAAAAACTGTTCTTCACTATCAAAGTATTGATCAATAAATGCCTGATAACGCTGTGTATATGCTTGTTGCTTTGATTCTAAATCATCTATTTGACTAGAGAATGTTTCAAGCTGATGCGTATAAACAGAAATATCTTTTTGGCATTGATGATATTGATTTTCAATGTCATGAATATGCTGATCAAGACGATGAAATTGTATTTGTTGCTGTTTCAATAAAACAGAGATATCTTGTTCATTAGACAAATGATATTCTTCTTGAAGCTGTGTATATTGTTGATGTAATAAAGATAACTGTTTTTCTTTATCAATGATCTGATTTTGCATATCCTGTAGATATTGATTCTGTTGTTGAAGTAAAAGATGATCCTGTTTTAGATTTTTTTGAATCTTCTTTAAATAAATCACATCATTATATTTTTTCTGATATGTTTTTTCCTGTTCATCAATAACCTGTACAATATCAGATAATAAACGAATAAAAACTTCTTTTGATAATTCTTCTTGAATATCCAGCTGTTTTTTTAACATCTCAATACGTGTTTTCATTTGTTGAACAAATTCATTTTGTTGGAAAACTTCCTGATATGCTTCCTGTTGTTGTTGATTAAGCACTTCTACCTGTTGAGATAAATTCTCTAATTCATGAGAAGATAAAACCGATGTTTCCAGTTGAGCCAAATGAGGATGATGCGTTGAGCCACAGACTGGACAAGGTTCATTTTCTTTTAAATGAGATGCTAAAATGCCTGCCTGTTGACGACGGAAAAGTTCATCTTCATGGCGATATTTGACTAATATATCTTCATATTTTTGATGCTTCTTTTGATAATTCACTGACAAATCATAGTGATGATCTTCTAAAGATTTCCATTCATCATAAAACTGACTGAGTTCATGAATCATGACTCTTTTTTTATTAATATCTTTGACATTTTTCTCATTTTGTTCTAATTCCAATTCTAAACGCGGTAAATGATTGACATTTTCCTGATCACGTTGAATGCGATTGTCTAACTTTTCATAGCGTGATTGTAAATTTTGATAATCATTTTGCATAGATTGATATTGTTTGTATTGGTTTTGATATTGTTGGAGAAGCTGATGATATTGTTGATATTTTTCTAAAGATTGTTTGGTATTATCAATATCTAATAAAAGCTGATCTTTTTGTTGTTTCTCTTTTTCTAATTGCTGATATTCTCTTTCAAGCTGTTCAAACTGTTTTTGAGAAGTTTCTAACTGTTTATGAACTTTTTGTTTTTGATTCAAGGCCTGTTGATATGACAGTTTGATTTGTTGATACTGGTCTAATAAAGATTGATGATCTTTGATGGCTGTCACTTGATCTAAATCATGTTTCAATGAAGCCATCATCTTTTCTTGATTTTGTAAAGTCTGATATTGTTGTGTGATTTGCTGTAATTCTGATAACTGAAGATTTTGTTGTTGTTTTTGATAATAAAGATTCGCAAACTGATCATAGCTTGTCTTCGCATTTTGGTACGATGTCTGATAGTGTTGTAACTGATCATGAAGCTTTTCATTTTCCAAAGTGGCTTCCTGAATATAGGAAGGATGGAATTCCTGTTGATGCATGTCCATAAATGCAGAATCTAGCTGCAACATGGAAAAACGTGATGATAAAGCTTGTGATGATAATAAAAACTGATCTTTGTAAGTTTTTACCTGTTCTTTCAATAGATTTTCAAAAACAACCAGTGATTCACTATGAAAAACATGACGTAAAACACGTTCTCTTTCTTCACTGCTGGCATAAATCAGTTTCGTAAACTCACCTTGTGCAATCATGACAATCTGTTTAAACTGATGAACATCAACACCCAACAATTCCTTGATTTTGGCATTGACTTCTTTAACTCCTTCAATCATGTGTTCTCCATCATCTAAATAAGCATTGGCATTTTTAGGTGTTTTATAGCCTTCACGATAATAAGTCGGTGAACGCTTGATTGTATAGATATGCTGATGTAATTCAAAAGTCAATTCTACATATGTTTCATCTTTTGCATCCGCAAAATCACTGCGAAAATAAGAAACATGACGATGTGAACCACTGGCTTCTCCATACAAAGCAAACGTAATCGCATCAAAGAGAGTTGTTTTTCCTGAACCTGTTGGTCCACTAATTAAATATAAGCCATGATCTAACATATTTTCAAAATCAACAACAGTGAAATCTTTATAAGTCATAAAAGCATTCATTGTTAATTTAATAATTCTCACTCTCTTCACCTGCCTTTTCCAATAATGTTCTCACAACATCTTTTTGTAAATCATTTAATTTTTGACTTTTGACATCTTGATAAAATTGTTCAAACAATGACAAAGTATCCATCTGTTGAATAGATTGTATCGGCTGAAATGAACTTGTCTGATTATGTTTCATTAAATATTGATAAGTGATCTGTAAAAGATGAGGATATAAAACACGAAGTTGTTCAATCGCATGAGGAACAATAGTTTCATCTAATAATTCAAAAGCTAAAAAATCATCTTTTTTCTCAATAAAATCATTTTGCATAAACTGTGCAAATGTACCTTGATATTTTTTTAAGGTCTGACGTGGATGTAATTCATGGGTTGTGATAGATAAATCATCTGTATCCACAATCACAATAGATTTTTTTTGATTCACTTCATCAAAAGAATAACACATCAAAGACCCACTATAACGCATCGTTTCACGTTTCACCTTTTGAGGTGCATGAAGATGTCCTAAAGCCACATAATCAAAATCATCAAATAAAGAAGCATCAATGATTTCACTGCCTCCTACACTTAATGGAACTTCTGATTCACTTGTGACACTAGAGTGTCCAACAAATTGATGTGTGACCAGTATATTTTGATAATCATGGTCAAGACTTTGCTTGGAAAGATAAAAAGATAACGCACTTTGATAATCATGCATGTCCTGATTAGGATATAACATTTTCACCTGTGATGGCTTGACAAAAGGCAATAAATAAAACCTTGTCTTTCCATACTCTACAAAAGCCATATTCTCTTTTAAATATGTTTCAATATGTAAACCATTTTTAGATAAAATAGAACTTGCAAAATGTAAACGATCCCTACTATCATGATTTCCACTGATCATTAAAACCTGAATATGATAAGTCAATAAAGCCTGACTTAAAAAATCATCTAATAAATTCACTGCCTCCTGACTTGGTATCAAACGATCATAAACATCACCTGCAATGACTAATAAACGAATATCCTGTTCATCCATATATGTTAATAATTCAAATAACAATTCACGTTGAATATCTAATAAAGAATATTGATGTATGACTTTCCCTAAATGTAAATCCCCAATATGTACAAACTTCATGTTATACCTCCTTTTCCATTATTATAAAACAAACACATTATATTTCCCAAATAAAAACCATTTTTTCCTTTTCATCACTCGCAAAAAAACGACGCTGTTTTGCAGGAATAACCTTTGTTTCTATATATCTTGCGCCTAATTTTTGAATAGTACGTAAAGAAGCCTGATTATGAGGATCACAAGTTAAAATCACCTGATGAAACTGTAATTGTTTTTGTAAAAGCAAACAAGCCTGATAAGCATAATGATGGCCACGATAAGCTTCATCAATATGATAACCAATATGACCATCAAAATAGTGTTGTTGCATGGTTCCTTCTCTAAAAGTTAAACGCCCCACTTCTATTGAATCAACCATAATGGCATAAATATAATAAGGCGTAAAGCCCCTAGGCAAATGCTCATGAACGTATTCCAGTAATTCAAGTTTCATATATGCTTCACCTCTTTTTTACATACTCTTATCATAACAATATTGACAGTTACGTGCAATATGATAAAATAGAACACATAAAAGGGAGTAGTTAGCATCATTTCATGATGTTATATAATCGACATCACGCTAAGTTTATTAGCCGGTTTTATATATGAAATAACGAGACTTTTATTGCAGTGTTGTGGTAGTTGTCTTTTTTTTGTATCACAAACATATAGAGCCAAAAAATAAAAGGAGAGTGAAGTTATGGACTCTATACCCTCGCAATTGTTATTGCAGCTTATTTTAATTTTATTAAATGCCTTTTTTGCAGCTACAGAAATTGCTGTACTATCATTAAACAAGACACAGTTAGAGAAAAAAGCTGAAAATGGAGAAAAAACAGCTAAACGCTTATTAATTCTTCTACAAGAACCTTCTGGATTCTTATCAACAATTCAAATTGGAATTACGTTAGCTGGATTTTTAGGAAGTGCCTTTGCGGCTGATAACTTTTCAGAATACCTTGTTCAATGGGTATCACAGGATTTAGGAATCACAAGTATCCCATTAAATGTCCTTGATACACTATCAGTCATTGTTATTACAATTATTTTATCTTATTTTACTTTAATTCTAGGTGAATTGGTTCCTAAAAGAATTGCCATGCAAAAACCATATGAAGTATCTAAAATCTCATGTGGCACAGTTTTAATGATTGCAAAAATTATGAACCCCGTTGTCAAATTCTTATCTTTTTCAACCAATGCCGTTTTAAAACTATTACACTTAAAAACAGAAGCTGAAGAAGATAGCATCACTGAAGAAGAAATCTTGACAATGATCGAACTCGGTGAAAAACGTGGCGTTTTAGATGAAGATGAAAGTGAATGGCTACAAAATATTTTTGATTTTAATGATACAGATATTTCTGAAATTATGACACCTTCTGTTGATATTGTTTATATTTCAGCAGATGCCTCTCAAGAAGAGATTATTAAAATCATTCAAAATACTGGATTATCACGTTATCCTGTTTATCAAAACGATGAAAACAACATTATCGGTGTCTTACATGTCAGAGATTATTTGTTGAATCTCCAAACAAAAAAGAAACCATTTGAAAAGATTCTTACAAAACCATACTTTATTCCAGATTCCATGAGAGCTGATGATTTATTTGCAGATATGCAAAATAAAAATATTCATTTTGCTATTGCTATTGATGAATTTGGAGGTATCAGTGGAATCATTACATTAGAAGACTTAGTTGAAGAAATCTTTGGAAATATCTATGATGAACATGACTCACGTGAACGCCCAGATATTCAAAAAATCAATGAAACACAATGGCGTGTCAATGGAAATACAGATATTGAAGATCTTATCGAAGCAACAGGTATCCAATTTCCAGAAGATGAAGACTACAATACCATTGGTGGTTACATATACAGTCATCTCCGTTCTATCCCAAAAGATGGTACAACGAAAACAATTCACATAGATAACATAACTTTCCAGATTACCAAGATTCAAGATCGTCGTATCAAAGAAGTCATTATAACAAAAAAAGCCTAGTTGAAATTTAATGGTAATCTAAAATAACACGGGGTTGTGGGGTTTTGGATTATAAGAAATTGTGGGAAGGCTGTTCTTCCCACAATTTTAAAACTGTATAGGAGAATCATGATCTGATGATGGGTCATGG
>NZ_NFHI01000041.1:0-24774 GCF_002159255.1 Massilimicrobiota sp. An80 | reverse complement strand
ATCTACAGAAATATTATCCGAACATAAAAAAATAATGTAAAGTAAATCAATAAGAAACGGTATAAAAACGTGCTTATTAGAACTTACTTTACATTATTTCTAACTTTACATAATTCCCAGCTCCAGTTGCTCCTATTATTAAAACATTTTCGTGTTTCTTTATATATTCATTTGTTGCCAGGCTTAATATCTGCTCTTTATCAAGATGTCTGTCTGCATAATATTTGATCTGCGTTATGGATGCTTTGGATTCCGCAAAATGTGCATTATTGATCAGTCTTTCTATCTTATGTATACGCTGACTGTCAACTTCGGCATCAACCAATAATTCCAGTCTTTGATCAAACGTCAATTGTCGTATATCTTCCATCTCTTCCTGTTCCAGATATGTTTTTGCCATGCCAGGCAGTCTTAAAGCGACTATTTTTTCATATGTATCTCTATTCATTTGTGTTTCCTCCATAATATGATGAACCTCTGACAAATGCAAAGTCATCATTGTTTTCATCTTCTTGGTTGACCTGTCTTGTATCTTGATTATATTGAATAATTAATTTAATATTTTTATAGCGGGGCAATGATAAATGCTTTAGCGCTTTTTCACATGCTTCTTCTAGCTGTCTGGGTGAATATGAGTCTGCCAACTTCAATATTGATCGACAGCCATTATAAGCCTGCTGCTCCGCTCTATAATAATTCAATAAACCATCAACGACCTTATAGGTATTGACCCCAATGGATTGAGCCCATCTTCTGAAGCGATCACCATCCCATTCACCAGCCTTTTGATGGTTAGGTGGCATATGATCCATGTTGGTTGAATATTGTCCTGGGTGACCATATAAACGTTTATGTGAACATATTCTATGATGCTTATAATAGACTTCCACTAGATTTCTGGTTAATCTAATATCAACCTTTTGCTTGATATATTCATATGGCACAGAATAGTACATTTTATCAATGGAAATGTGATAATGATATTGCACTGTTGCTTTTTTCCATGTGGCATATTCATAAGGCTCTTTTGGCAATGGTCTGAGGAATGGTTTTTCTTCATTTATGAATACTTCAGCTCTACTCCCCTGGCGCTTTTGAAAAGGTCTGTTATTGAAATCATCTAAGCATTTCTTGATTTTTTCATTTGCTTCGCTGATGGAATGAAATTCCTCCTTTCTGAGTCTTGCAATAATATGAGTCGTAATCTTTCCAACTGTTCCTTCTACACTTGGCTTGGATTTTGGGCTCTTGATAGGAGTAGGTACAATAGCGATATTGTAGTAATCTCCCATTTCCTGATATGCAGGATTTAATATGACATCTCCATGTTTAGGATGTTTGATGACTCCTGTTTTTAAATTATCAGGATAGATGATAGGTGTTGTCCCACCAAAGAAATTGAACATGTTGACATGTGCAGTTATCCAGTTTTCCTGCTTCATGTCACTCATCAGTTCAGCATATGAATACTGACTGTAGGGTAATGTACCAACAAATAGATATCCCTTTGTCACTTCACCTGTTAATTCATTGACAATAGGGATGGTTGTTCCACACCAGTCTTATGCAAAGAAAAAAGTTATGAGAAGTTTATATAAAATATATTCATATAATCAATGAATTTCTATTTTTTACTTCTCATAACTTTTAATTTATATGGAATTTTTTAACCATTCTAATAAATTTTCTTTTTCCTCTTCATCATAATCATCTTTTATTTCTATTCTAGCTGCATTTTCTAAGATTTGTGTTCTTTTTATTTCTGGATTTGCTTTACTATAAATTTCTGTAACAGTTACAGATGAATGACCTAATAGATCTCTTATATAAATTAAATTGACACCATTTTCTAATAAATGCATGGCTCTGCTATGTCTGATACAATGTGGTGAAATGGTACTTGGATATAATAATTTATTTTTCTCTTTAGCGATTTTAAAATGTTTTTGAAGAATGTAATTTACACCTTCTCTTGTTAATTTATTGCGTCTAGCGTTAAAGAATAAGAAATCTTCATCTGATACATTATATTTTTTTATATACTTATTCAATACTTTAATAACTGAATAATCAAGAGGAACTGATCTTATTTTTCTTCCTTTACCTTGAAGAACAACAGTGTATGGCTTTTCAAGATGTAGATCTCTTTTTCTCACATTGATTAACTCAGATACACGAGCACCACTTTCATATAAAAGCACTACAACGCATAAGTCTCGTAGATCTTTAAAATTATTTTTATTGAATCCGCTTATAAAATCAATATACGCATCTATAGAGAGATAGTTCATTGTTCTTGTGGTACATTTCTTTTTTTGAATATTCAAAATAGAAGAACATATTGCCAAGTACTCTGGATCTATATAACTGACATATCTAAAAAATGATTTTATTGCTGCCAATCTATTGTTTCGGGTTGAAATTGATACACCTTTAACTTCTTCAAGCCAGTTTAAAAATTCATTAATCATTTCGTAACTGAAATCATTGATCTTTATCTTATAAGCTTTTATGGATCTGTTTGATTCCATAAATTCAAGCAATAATACAAATGCATCCCTATATGTTTTTATTGTATTCTCACTTGCCTTCTTTTGGTTTACAAGATATTTAAGAAAATAATCACTTAATAATTTAGAAAAATTATTCATCTAAATCACCTAGTCCTTTTTCATATATATAATGTCCTTGATCAATGACTTCATCATAATGTTGTATTGTTAATCGTAAATAAATTTCTGTATTTGTAACACTTGTGTGTCCAAGATAAACGCTTAAATATGGTAATACACAATATGAATCTAGTCCATCTTTTATCATTTGGTCTAAGGAATTACAGGCGAATGTATGTCTAAAAGAGTGAATACAAGCACCTCTTGTATGTCCTTTTTGAGGAGTAGAAGAAATATTAGCTTTTCTTAATATTGTTTTCCTGAAAAATTCACCGATAGTATTATTTGCTTTTCTTCCACCATAGCGAGATTCAAAAAAATAGGCATCAGTTTTTTTATTGTTTTTAGCTTTGTATTCTTTCAGCCATTCAGCTAAAGAATCCTTAAATGGTACAAGACGACTAACATTGCCTTTTCCTGTGTGAACAGTGATTATATTATTATCTAAATCAACATCATCAATCTTAAGACTCAAGGCTTCGCCCAATCTTAATCCAGTAGTATAAAGCAATCGAAAAAATGTTTGATAGAATAATTTTAATTCTTTATGGTGTTTAAATTCTAGTTCATCAATTATCTTAAAAATTCTAATAATTTCATTATCAGAGAAAACATACGGAATATAATCTCTAGGATTTTTTACTTGATGTTCTTCTAGCACATAGATATTATCATATCCTTGATTTTTAAGAAATTTAGAAAACTGCCTGACCATACATTCATATTTAAATAAAGTGCTTTGTGATTTTCCATTTAATGATTCCATATAGGCTGTAACCATCTCTTCAGTAATCTTTATTTCTTTTAAATTTAATGAATCGAGATATCTATTATAGTCAAGCAATTCATATATATTCTTTTTATAAAGAGATTTATAATATCCTTGAGATTGCTTATATTCAATATAGTTTTCAAACTCATCTCTAAATATTCCGATAAAACAGATATTTGATTTATTCATAGATAGGTACCTCCAAACTCATACGTCTAAGCCCCTCAATATCCACAGAAATATATTTTTCAGTAGTATTGATATTTGTATGACCTAATATTTCTTTGATAACTGGTAATGGTGTATTATTTTTTAACATATTTGTCGCAAGACTATGTCGTAAAGAATGGGCACCTGCCTTTTTTTTGCTTATATCGACGTCGGCTTTTATGAACGCATTTCTAACGATACTGGTTAATATTTTTGCATCCTTAAAAGGAAGATTATTTACTGAATTGATAAATACATACTCACTTTTGATATTAGGACGATGATTTTTGAGATAATCTATCAATAAAAATTTTATTTGATTGGTAATGGGTATCTCAATTGCGACACCTGTCTTTCTTTGAATTTTACTGATTATATTTTTATCCCATTTGATTTCTGAAAATGTTAGAAAAACTATATCGCTAGCTCTTAATCCGGTATAGGCAGCAATAGTAACCATACATTTGTTTCTAATCCCGCATTTACAGGAAGTATCAATAGAATCTATCATTTTTCTGATTTGATCTTCAGAATAGTACGATAAAATATTATCTCTCTTATTAGTAACAATTATAGGATATAATTCATACCCATCAAATTTAGCTAATCCTTCCTCTTTCATATAGTTAAAAAATTCTCTTAAAACAAATTGTGCATGACTTTTAGTTTGAGATCTCCAAGATTTAGTGAGAAGAAAATCATATACCATCATTTTAGTAACATCATATAAGTCTTCAATATCAATAGATTCTAGATATTCAAATAAAAATCTTAAAATACGAACCTTTCTTATTATGGTAACTTGTTTGATCTCCGAACTTTGATAATCAATAAAAATATTAATGTACTTAGTTGAATCAATCATTTTTTATACCTCCTTAACTCTAAGTACATTAATTATAAAAGTTATGAGAAGTAAAAAATAGAAATTCATTGATTATATGAATATATTTTATATAAACTTCTCATAACTTTTTTCTTTGCATAAGATTGGAGTGGGCCTACCATGAGTATTTTAACTCCTGATGGAGAAAGAATTAAGGTTTATTTGTTTGTTGCGACCTTACCTTATAGTCAATATTCATTTGTTAAACCATGCTTAGACATGAAACAGGAAACTTGGTTAAAATGTCATATTGATATGCTTGAATTTTTTGGTGGTATTCCTATTAAAATTGTCTGTGACAATTTAAAAACAGGAGTTATAAAACACCCTAAAGAAGGTGAAATTGTTCTTAATGAAGCTTATGAATCACTTGCCCAACATTATATGGTAGCGATTATGCCTGCTCAAGTGAGAAAGCCAAAACAAATTATGTGGAATTTATGATTATGTGGAGTTTTTGATCAAAATAAGCCTTTTTAGCCCATTTTTTTATTATAAAACTCCACATAATATTTATATCTATTGTACTATTTCCTTGTGTAATGCAAGGAGGAATATAATATGTACACATTAAACAATTTGATTGATAAAGCTTGTAATGATTTATTATCCGCGGGTTTTTCTGAAAAAACCATCTTTGGTGCCTATTGGTATATATGGTACCGATTAGTAAAAAAACATGGCAAAGATGCAATATTTGAAGAAAGCATGTGTCATGAATACTGCAAAGATTATTTTGAAAAGGACATATTCAGTATGGACTTTAGTAATCTTATTCAAGTTCAGAAGAGATATCTCAAAGCTTTTAGTATTCTTATTCAATGCAGTAGAAATATGCCGCTTAAAAAATTAAACAGACACTATCATCGTGACTTTATTCTCGATGATAGGTCACAAAGATTACTGGATGAATATATCCAAAAGTGTATGGAAGATGGAAATAGTGAAACAACAATAAATAATAAAAAGATGCGAATTTGCAACTTTATGATTGACATTGATTTTAAAAATATCAGTAAAGATTCAGTTGTTTTATACTTAAAGAAACGTAAAGCCAAGCAAAACCTTACGACTTATGCGATAGATACCAGACTTATAAGACGCTTTCTTATTTTCTGTTATGAGAAAGAAGAACTAGACAAATCGATTCTTCTATCATGGCCAGACAAGATGCCTGACATAGTAAATAAAGAAATACCTTCCGCTTACTCAGTTGAAGAGATCTCAACACTACTGAAATCAGCGAAAGTATTTGAACGTGAAGATAATCATTTAAGAAATTATGCCATTCTTTCACTTATTACATATACAGGCATGCGTGCAAGTGATGTCACCAACCTAAGACCATGTGATATTGATTGGAGAAATAACGAGATTAGAATCATACAGCAAAAAACCAAGAAAGAAGTTGTTTATCCGTTACTTCCACAGATCGGCAATCCAATCATTAAATATATCCAAAACGAAAGACAAGATGGTGAATATCTTTTCTTAAAAGAAAATGGTCATAAATTAAATCAATCAATTGTAACGAGAATCATCAACAATTACTTTGCACAGTCTCCTATCAAAATCAATGGCCGTCACTTTGGTGCACATTCATTAAGACATTCAATAGCTACTATTATGGTAAATAACGGTATATCTTTATTTTCGGTTGCGAATACTTTAGGACATTCAAATATAGATTGTGTAAAAATATATGGCAAGGTAGATATCGCTCATTTAAGGAAATGTGTACTGGAGGCGCCTTATCATGCATGAGTTAATAAGTACATGGGGACCATATTTGAAAGATTTCTATGAATACAAAAGACTAAGTGGTTTTAAATACAATAGTGCGGAAAGTGTAATCTATCAATTTGATCGATACTATAAAAGTCTGGGTATCAATGAACTTAAATTTACTAGAGATATAGTTGAACTATTTCTTTATGTAGATGGGAATAAAAGAATAGCGACACGAAACTGGAAAGCCAGTGTCCTAAGACAATTTGGTGATTATCTTATCAAGCACGGAATCTTAGATCACATATACCTGATTCCCCCGATATCACTAAAAGGGGAAGCAGAATTCATCCCTTATATTTTCTCTAATGAAGAACTTAGCCAAATTATAAACTATTTGGACTCATATACGAAATCAGACATACCAGGAACATTTAATGCCAGATGTAATACGCTCAACTCTGTTTCGACTGTCATTAAGGTCTTGATGGCCACAGGTATGCGAATCAATGAAGTACTATCGCTTAGAAGAACGGATATCGATCTGGATAACCAATTGTTCATTGTGAAAGAATCCAAGAACAATAATGAAAGGCTTATTCCTTTCTCAAATACAATAAAGCAAGAAATAGTGAACTATATCCTGAAGATGCCATTTAACATAAATAAGTATGACAGACTTTTCCAAATAGAGGCAGGCAAGCAATTGAATGCAGATAGGTGCTGGATTTATTTTAACAAAGCAATAAAAGCAACAGACATCAAGAAAGATAAAGGACCACGTATTCATGATCTAAGACATACCTATGCCGTAATGGCTCTTACACAACTGCAAAAGCCAGAAAAGAATATCAATCTTTCTTTATCTTATCTATCGGATTACTTAGGCCACAAATCACTTAGGGAGACACAAAAGTATTTATGGATAACACCTGAATTATTTGATGAAGTCAAATATAAAATGAGTGATTATACATCATTTATCAAAGATATATACGATGGAGAAAAATACGATGACTAAAAACGACTTTACTAAGATCCTAGATACTTATTTTTCAAAACACCTATCACTTGAAAGAAAGTTCTCTGAAAATACATATGATGCATATCTGAATGTTTTAAAACAGTATATGTATTATTTGACTACTATTAAAAAAATCAAGCCAAAAAACATAAGTATCTTTTCGTTCAGCAAAGATAACATTCTGAGTTTTTTGTCATATGTCGAAGATAAAATGAACTGCAGCATAAGGACCAGGAATCATAAACTTGCGGTCATCAATTCATTCCTTGAATACGCCCAAAGCTATAATCCAGTCTATCTAGATGCCTATCTTCAATCAAAATCAATCAAGTTCAAAAAAGCCCCAAAAGAAAAGATGGACTATCTCACCAGGGAAGAACTCGAAGCATTTATGAGGCAGATAAATATCAAGACCAAAAGTGGTTATAAGCACTATATTCTTATAGCTTTAATGTATGAATCTGGAATGAGGGTAAGTGAACTGATTAATTTAAAAGTAGAAGATCTTTATTTTAATGGGAATTCACCATATATAAAGATATTAGGCAAAGGTAATAAGGAAAGAATCGTTTATTTAAATGAGAATATTGTCTCCATGGTCAATGAATACCAATCGAAATTCAATATTGAAAGAGGTCCTCTGTTTCTTAATAATTCAAAAAAGAAATTGACTCGATTTAGCATCAATAAGATTGTCAGGAAATATTATGATCTGGCAGTAAAAGAATGCCCAACTCTTAAAAAAAAGACAATCACACCGCATTCTTTTAGATATTCTAAGTCAGTACATCTGCTTATGAACAATACTGCTTTACCAATCATACAGCGATTTTTGGGACACTCAAGCATTCAAACCACAGAAGTCTATCTTGATATAACGAATGATGAGGTTAAGAGGACTGTTGCCTCGGTAGCTCCCCTTATTGATACTAAAGAAAATAATAATGCATTATGGCAAGGTGATGATAAACTTATCGAACTTCTTGAAAAACTGTCAAAGTAAATATTATGTGGAGTTTTATAATAAAAAAATGGGCTAAAAAGGCTTATTTTGATCAAAAACTCCACATAATCATAAATTCCACATAAAAACTAAAGGAAAAAGCTATACTATTATTGGAACACCAAAAACAGTACATTCTAAGCGTTTCATACCCATACATCCTCAGCTTTATCATTTTTTATTAGATAGACAACAACGTTCTGGGTATATATTAACTGGAACAAATAAATATTTAGATCCACGTAGTTATCAATATTATTTTAAAAAGACACTTGCATTTCTTAATATTCAAGATTATAAGTTTCATATTTTAAGACATACTTTTGCGACAAAATGCGTTCAATGTCAAATTGATGTGAAAAGTTTAAGTGAGATATTAGGACATTCGTCTGTAACAATTACTTTAAATACATATGTACATTCATCATTTGAAATGAAAAGAGTTGAAATGGTGAAGTATAAATTGTTTTAAAAATTGACAGATTCTTGAAAAGTTCACATGAATATGCTACCATGTGAAAGATGAAGAAAAGAGGGATAGAATGGCAAAACATACAAAGGAAAGTTTTATTTCTAAAATAACATCATGGAAAGTCATTTTAGGAATACAAGTTGTTGCTTCTTTATTATTGATTATACTTGTTTTTAAACTCAATGCTTTACCATTATTATATACAATGGTGTTGATAGGTATTGTTGTTTTATTGGCTTTAACATCATTTTTATTGATGAAGCCATCAAAGACTACTGGTAAAGGAAAAATTAGAAATATTATTGGAAAAGTTATTAGTTTATTATTATCAGTTTTCTTAATGATTGGATCTTTATATATCGCTCAAGGAAATTCAGTTATTGATGCTATTTCTGGAGCAAATACAAAAACAACGAGAATTTCTCTTGTAGTAATGAAAGATAGTAATTATAAAGAAGTTTCAGATTTGAAAAATCAAACAATTGAAGCAAATCTAGATGATGAAGATAATGCGAAATACATGAGTAAAGCTATTGAAGCATTAAATAAAGAAGAGTCAACAATTAAGGTTGAGAATGCATCAAGTTATGCACAAATGGCAGATGATCTTTATAATGAAAATACAGAAGCTATCTATATCAATGAGGCAAACTACGGTATGTTAGAAGAAGAACATGATACATTCTTAAATGATACAAGAGTTTTATGGTCATATGATATTGTTGAACAAACTGAAGATATTTCTAAGAATGTTAATGTTACAAAAGAAGCATTTACAATTTTCATTAGTGGTATTGATACAACAGGACCTGTTTCTACAGTTTCACGTAGTGATGTTAATATGCTTGTGACTGTCAATCCAACAACAAAGCAAATTTTAATGACAAGTATTCCTAGAGATTATTATGTTACTCTAGCAAATAGAGGAGAAAAGGATAAATTGACTCATGCTGGATTAGGTGGAGTAGAAAACTCTGTAGCAACAATTGAAGATTTTATGGATATTGATATTAACTATTATGCTAGAGTTAATTTTACATCTTTAATTGAGATGGTCGATGCTTTAGGTGGTATAACAGTATATTCTCCAGTTTCATTTACAACAATGCACGGTGGTTATCAGATTCATGAAGGAAATAATGAAATGGATGGAGATAAAGCATTAGGATTTGTAAGAGAACGTTATGGTTTATCTGGTGGAGATAACGATCGTGTTAAAAACCAGCAAAGAGTTTTAACGGGAATGTTAGAAAAAGCTATGTCACCTGCAATTTTAACAAATTATTCAAGTGTATTGAGTTCTATTGAAGGTTCATTTGAAACAAATATGTCATCTAGTGAAATTACAAGTTTAATCAAAATGCAGTTGAATGATATGTCTTCATGGGATATCTATCAAGTTCAGTTAAGTGGTAGTGGACAAATGATGACTGGTGGTTCATATATGCCAAATAATAGACTTTATTATATGGTTCCAGATGAAAGTAGTATTAATGAATGTTCATCATTGATTCAACAAATGGTTAATGGTGAAAAAATTAATGTTGAACAAAGTGAATAACGATTTAGGAATAGCAAATTAAGCTATTCCTTTTGTATATATTATGTGAAATTTGTATGATTTTGTTGTTATGTTATATGGAAATTGATATAATAATATTCAGGAAATAAAATAAAGGGAGTTGAATATAATGAATAATGTAACGCTTGTCGTTATGGCAGCAGGAATAGGAAGTCGATTTGGAGGAGGAATCAAGCAATTAGAACCAGTAGGACCTAATGGTGAAATCATTATGGATTATTCTATCTATGATGCCTTGGAAGCTGGTTTTAATAAAGTTGTCTTTGTTATTAGAAAAGATTTAGAAAAAGACTTTGATGAAATCATTGGACAGAGAATGAAAAAGAAAGTTCATGTTGAATATGCTTTCCAGGAAGTCGATAACATTCCTGAAGAATATAAGGATAAGTTTGCAGGACGTACAAAGCCTTGGGGTACAGGACAGGCTATTTTAGCATGTCAAGGATTAGTCAATGAACCATTTTTAGTGATCAATGCAGATGATTATTATGGAAAGGAAGCTTATAAAAAAGCATATCAATATTTAACACAAGAACATCCAAAGAATCCAATGCCAATATGCATGGTAGGTTTTATTTTAAAGAATACACTCAGTGATAATGGGGGAGTGACAAGAGGAATCTGCCAGATTGCAAATGATAAGCTAATAGATATTGTGGAAACACATAATATAGAAAAAATTGATGGAAAAGCAGTTGTAGAAGGAAAAGAGATAGATCTCAATTCAGCAGTATCTATGAATATGTGGGGATTATATCCAGAGTTCATAGAAATGCTAGAACAGGGATTCAATGATTTCTTAAAAGAAACACCATCCAATAACTTAAAAGCAGAATACTTGTTACCAACAATTATAGGAGATATGTTGCATAACAATGAAGCAGAAGTTACAGCATTAAAATCACATGATGAATGGTTTGGAGTGACATATAAAGAAGATAAAGATTATGTAAAAGAAAATATCCAGTTATTAGTTGAAAAGGGAATGTATCCACAAAAAATTTAATAGAATCAATATAAAAGCAAGTTAACAATGATAGTTATCTTGCTTTTATTTTTATATATAAATATGCTTTAAGCAAATATTATGGTACAATAAAATTATAAAGTGAAAATATTGAAGAAATAAAAAGAAAAACAATGAATAAAATGCGTATATATAAATAGGAGGAATTATTCTATGACAGATTTCAGAAATTTATTTGATATACGCATTAAAAATTATTTTCGTCATCACAATCATTTTGTTGATCTTTTATCAGTTATTCTTTTTAATGGTCGTCAAGATACACGTATTCGTTTGATTCAATACGTTCCAACCGTAAAATCAACAGTCCTACTGACAACCAATGAAACTATTGAGCGTACAAGAGATCATCTTACTCATGTCATGATTGATGGAAAGCATTGCTATGTTGGTGTTGAACATCAATCCTATAATGATCAGACGATGTTTCAGCGTATTATGGAATATGATTACCTTGATTATCTTCAGTAGTATCATGATTATCAAGATAGCCACGGCAAGAAAAAAATCAAGAAAATCATCAAAATTGTTATCTACTATGGTGAAGAAGATAAATGGAAAGGAGCCAGAAACTATGAAGACATGACAATGGATGCGCCTAGAAAATTTGAAAGATACTACAATGTACGTTTTATGCCATTGATTGAAATGGCCAAGCTGGATGAAAGTAAGTTTACTAACAAAGACAATTATAACCTTGTCAAAGGATTAAAGATGCTCTATGGAAAAATCGCTCCAGATAATGATTTTAAGGTCAGTCATGAGGTGGCATGTGTGCTAGGAGCTTTAACACATGATAAGGAGATTTACAATCATATCGAACAACAGAAAGGAGACGTAAATATGGGTCAATATGTATTAAATATTAGCAAGAAAGCTCGACTTGAAGGAAAAGAAGAAGGAAGAAAAGAAGGCTTGCATGAAGGAGTCATTAATACACTACTTCAACAACTTCAATCTAAATTTGGAAAACTATCACCAAAGACTATTTATCAGATTCAAACAAGTAATGATGAACAACTACATGCCTTAACGGTACATATTTTAAATATGAATAGTGAAGAAGATGTTTTGAAGATACTTAAAAATGACTAGACTTTATTTGCTCTGTCATGTTCTTAAAATAACAAAACCCAACTTTAGAATAGATATCAATAAAAGTGAAAATGTGATTATGACAATTTAAGCCAATGATATTTTATTTTTCTTAAACTACACATTTGTCGAGATTCGTAGTAAAATAAACATATAGATAGGAGGTTTTGTTATGAATAATTTTAGTGAAGATTTAAAAAAGGTTTTATTAGCAGGAATTGGTGCTGTTGCAGTGACTGCTGAAAAATCTAAAGAAGTTGTTGAAGACTTAGTGAAAAAAGGAGAATTAACTGTTGAACAAGGAAAGGTTTTGAATGAAGAATTAAAGCATAATGTTGCTGAAAAATTAAGAAAACCAGTCAGTGTAGAAACAGTAGAAAAAGATTTACAGAATATGGACGTAGAAGACTTGGAAACTTTAAAAGCAAAGATTGAAGAATTACAAAAAGCAAAGAATGAAACAAACGAATAATTTAAGTACAAAACGACGTCTTGCACAAATTCTGACAATACTGAGAAAACATCATTTAGCAAAGGGCATTGATCCCGTTAAATTTAGGATGATTTTAGAGGATCTAGGACCAACATTTGTAAAGATTGGTCAAATTATGGCTTCCAGACAAGATATGTTTTCTCAGCGTTATTGTCGAGAATTAGTTAAATTAAGAGATAATGTTGCACCTATGAGCATTGAAACAGTCAAGACTGTGATTGAAAATGAATATCAGGAAGATTTGAATGATGTGTTTTTAGATTTTGATATTGTGCCATTAGGAAGTGCTTCCATTGCGCAAGTACATAAGGCAACATTAAAAGATGGACGCCATATTGTTGCGAAGATTCAACGTCCTGGCATTTATGAAATGATGGAAAGAGATATTTCATTAATTCGTAAAGCTGTGAAAATCTTAAAATTAAATGATGTTTTAGGAAGTGTTGTTGATTTAAATATTGTATTAGATGAATTTTGGCATACAGCTAAAGAAGAAATGGATTTTTTAAATGAAGCACATTATGCAAAAAGGTTTTCTCATTTACATCATGATATTCAATACATTGATGCTCCAGAAATCATTGATGATTACAGTACAAGTAAAGTTCTGGTGATGGAATATATTGATGGTTATGAAATAGATGATCGTATCACCCTTAAAAATGCTGGCTATGATTTAAAAGAAATTGCAGCGAAATTAGCTGAAAATTATATTAAACAAATTGTAGATGATGGCTTTTTTCATGCTGATCCCCATCCTGGTAATTTAAGAATTCGAGATGGAAAGATTGTCTGGATTGATTTTGGAATGATGGGTATTTTAAATCGTGCTGATAAGGATTTAATGAGAGATGCTGTTTTGGCTATTGGACAAAATGATACCCAAAAACTGGTTGATGTGATTTTAACATTGGGAGAACATGATGATCGTATTGACTATGCTTTATTTTATGATAATATTGAAACTTTTATGAAGCATTATGTATCAATGGATTTAACAGATATCAATTTAGGTGATGTTGTGCAGGAAATCTTTGTGATCGCCCATAAGCATCGTATATCTATGCCTAAAGGTGTTAGTATGCTGGCAAGGGGATTGGTAACGATTGAAAGTACCGTTATGCTTATTGATCCCCATATTAGCATTTTAGAAATTGCGGCGAATCATGTGGCCAGTCATATATCAAAGAAATTGGATTATAAAAAAGAACTCACAAAATCAGCAAAAAAACTTTATAATTCTAGTCAGAATGTTTTAGATTTACCGGGTCAGATATCAGATATTATGCGTATGCTGATGAAAGGAAGACTCAAGGTGAATCTAGATATTATGGAATCCAGTGTACCTATGACAGCTATTAATCATATGGTTAATAAACTTGTTGTGGGAATTGTCAGTGCAGGTTTATTGATGGCAAGCAGTATGTTATGTACGACTCAAATGACACCTAAAGTATTTGGTATTCCAGCTCTTGGCTTCATTGGATATATGACTGCCGTTGGACTTGGTATCTGGCTATTATTGACAGTCTTAAAAGAAAGAAGACAGAAAAAATAACTGTATTCATTTATGTAAAAATGAATACAGTTTGTTTTTATCTTTGACAATAATTGTTTTATATTGAATAAAAATCATTTTTTCTTTCACAAATTCATTTAATACTTTGGTTACAGTGACACGTGATAAACCAAGTAATGAAGCAATTTCTTCATGAGAATATGTGATTTCATGATGATGATAGTGATCCATTTGATCTAATAAAAAAGCAGCGACTTTTTCATAACGATTATATGTATAGGATCTTTTGATCATGGCTGTCAGATAATCACATGTTTGAGATAAAGATTGTAAAATATTGATGAGTAAATCCTGTGATTGTTGAAGATAGGGATAGAGATGTTTAGGATAACAGGCAATGACTTCGACATCACTTATCGCTTGAATGGTTGTTGGACGTTTAGATTGACTGATAAAGGCAGATTCACCAAAAATATCTCCTGACTGTAAAATATCCATCGTGACTTCTTTTCCATTAGAATTCATAACATAGACTTTTACTTTGCCATTTAAAATCAAATATATTAAATCGGCATCATCTTCCTGCATATAAATGATATCTGAAGGCTGATAAACTTGTTTTTGACCAGCTTCTATAAAATATTGAAAATATTCTTTTTTTATTTTCATAGACTTCTCACCACTTTTCTTTTTAATTGTAACATAGATTACATTTTAAAGAAAGCAGATATGATAAAGTCTTGAGCGAGGTGAGGAATATGAAACAAAAAGTTTTGAATTTGATTTATATTATTGTTGGAAATATTTTAATTGCTTTAGCAGTCAATACATTAATTTTAGAAAATAATATTATTGTAGGGGGAACTTCTGGGATTGGAAATGTCTTAAATTATTATTTTCATATTCCCGTTTCATTAAGTGTTGGATGTTTAAATGTGTGTTTATTTTTAGTAGGGTTATTATTCATTGGAAAGAAATTTGCCATGACAACATTAATCTCTACATTTTTATTTCCAATTGTATTACAATTCTTTGAAACACATGCCATGTTTCATCATTATTTAAATGATCCATTATTAGCTGCTATTTTAGCTGCCTGCTGTGTAGGTGTAGGTATTGGTTTGATTTTAAGAGCAAATGCTTCTACTGGTGGAGTCGATATTTTAGCTATTTTATTAAATAAAAAATTGGGCTTCCCTGTACATATTGTCTTAAACTGCATTGATTTATCTATTTTGGTTTTACAGTTTACTTTTAATGATACAACACATGTGATTTATGGAATAATGATTGTTATGATTACAGCTGTTGTATTAAATAAAACATTAACACAAGGAACAAGTCTTGTACAATTAACAGTCATCAGTGATGAATATGAAACAATCAAAGAATCTATTTTGCATGAGTTTGATGCCGGTGTAACTCTTTTAGCAAGTGAAAAAGGTTATACAAAAGAAAATTCTAAACTTATTTTATCTGTTCTTCCATATCGTAAATTACCATCTATTAAAGCAAAAATTCATGAAATTGATCCCTATGCTTTTGTGATTGTCTCTCACGTAGAAGAAGTCGGTGGTAAAGGATTTACATTAGAAAAAAGAAATGCTTAAAGCTCAAATGAGCTTTTTTTGTTTATAGTGCATATTGTTTGCATAAGAAAAAGTTGTATGTTAAACTGCATATAGTTAGTTAAGGCTAACTATAATGAATCGTATAAAAAAGATAAAAATGTTTAAAATACAATAGGAGGTAGAAACGATGTCATTAATTGGAAAAGAAATTAAAGAATTTAAAGCACAAGCTTATCAAAATGGAGAATTTAAAGAAATAACAAAAGAAGATCTTTTAGGAAAATGGAATGTCTTTTTCTTCTATCCTGCAGACTTTACATTTGTATGTCCAACAGAATTAGAAGATTTAGCCAATCTATACGAATCATTCCAAAAAATCAATTGTGAAATTTATTCAGTATCATGTGATACACACTTTGTACATAAAGCTTGGCATGATACATCAAAGAGAATTCAAAAAATTCAATATCCTATGTTAGCTGATCCAACAGCCGCTTTAGCGAAAGATTTAGATGTTTATATTGAATCAGAAGGTGTCGCAGAAAGAGGAACATTTATTATAAATCCTGAAGGAAAAGTTGTAGCTTATGAAGTGATTGCTGGTAATGTAGGACGTAATGGAGATGAGTTATTAAGAAGAGTTCAGGCATCACAATTTGTTGCGGAACATGGTGATGAAGTTTGTCCAGCCAAATGGCAACCAGGTGAAGAAACATTGAAACCATCATTAGATTTAGTAGGAATATTATAATGTCTAAGATTTATGATGCGATTATTGTTGGTGGAGGCCCAGCTGGGCTCTCTGCTGCTATATATCTTGCTAGAGCAAAATATAGTGTCCTGGTTTTAGAAAAAGAAAAATTTGGTGGACAGATTACCATAACATCAGATATTGTGAATTATCCAGGCGTGCTGGAAGATTCTGGTGAAGGTCTTACAATCAAAATGAGAAAGCAGGCTGAAAACTTTGGCGCATCTTTTCAAAAGGCCCATGTCAAAAGTCTTCACTTACAACAACCTATCAAAAAGGTTGAAACTGATCAAGGGATTTTTGAATCTGTTGGTCTCGTATTAGCTCCAGGAGCACATCCTAGAAAGCTTGGTTTCCCTGGTGAAAAGGAATATCAGGGACGTGGAATTGCCTATTGTGCGACTTGTGATGGGGAATTTTTTGAAGGATGTCCAATCTTTGTTATTGGGGGAGGTTTTGCGGCCTGTGAAGAAGCTCTCTTTTTAACACAATATGCTTCAAAAGTAACAATGATTGTGAGAGAAGAAGATTTCACATGTGCCAAAACAATTGCTGATCAAGTGCGTGCTCATGATCAAATAGAAACGCTTTTTGAAACAGAAATTGTGGAAGTTGGTGGGCATGAAACAATGGAATATGCTGTTTTTAGAAATAATCGTGATCAGTCATTATGGCGTTATGATGCTTCAACACAAGGACGTTTTGGAATCTTTGTTTTTGCTGGATATGTTCCACAAAATGAATTATTTCAAGATCAGCTGGCATTAAATGCCCAAGGGTACTTAATCACTGATCGTCATCAAAAAACAAGTATGGATGGTGTTTATGGTGCGGGTGATATTTGTGAAAAAGATTTACGTCAGGTTGTGACTGCTGTCAGTGATGGCGCTATTGCTGCAACATCTTTAGAAAAATATATCACGACAACAAAAGACAAATATGATATCCAAACAATAGCTTATCAGAATCATTCTCAAAAAACAAAAAATTCAAAAGTGGATGATTCTTTCATGTTTATCAGTCAGGATATCAGAGAACAGTTACAACAGATTTTCAACAAATTCACAAAAGATGTTTATTTAATAGGTCAATTATCAACAGATCCTTTTTCATTAGAAATGAAAAACTTTATGGAAGAGTTGGCTTCATTAAGTCCACATATTCACAATGTTTATCAATCTGTTCAAGATCATCCTCAAATCATTTTATGTGATAGTCATCAAAATGATTTAGGTGTACATTATCATATGGTACCAGGTGGTCATGAGTTTAATTCGTTTATACTTGCTTTATACAATATCGCAAGTCAAGGACAGCCATTGGATCAACATGTCATAGAAAAAATTCAATCACTAAAATCACATCAGATTCAAGTCTTTGTCTCTTTATCTTGTACAATGTGTCCAGAAGTTGTTCAGGCAACACAACGTATAGCTTTGCTTCATCAGGATATCCAAACATCTATTTATGATTTATCACATTATCCTGAATATAAAGAACAATATCAAATAATGAGTGTACCATGTATTGTGATTGACCAACAACATGTCTTGTTTGGAAAAAAGACAATGGAAGAGATGATACAGGTATTAGAAAAGCTTCAGTCAAAATGAAGCTTTTTTGTTTGTTTACCCATACCATTTTGATAAAAAGACATAACTTATATTGAGGTGAATGAAATTGGATTTTAATGAAAATCAATATGACATGTATGATCCATACAACCAGCGTGTTATGATTCAGCCATGGTTCTGGTGGTGGTTTTTCCCACCACAATTTTTCCCACCAGGTCCTCCAAGACCTCCGCATCCTCCAGGACCACCTAGACCGCCAAGGCCACCAGGTCCTCCAAGACCTCCACAGCCACCAAGACCACCTGGACCACCAGGATCACCAAGGCCTCCTTATTCAAGAGAATATATGTAAAAAGGCACTATCAATTTGTGCCTTTTTGTGATTTTTGTTTTTTTCAAGTTTGACGTATTCAATACAAGCGACACCAATAGCCCCAGCTAAATCTAACATCAGATCTTTCATCGTATCATTGAGAGCTTCATGCCCCTGTAAAGGAATATCATCTTCGTCATACAGTGTAGAACGAGTTGTTTCCATATATTGCTGATTATTTGTTTTGAAAATATCATCAACAGTATATTCACCAATTTCCCATATGGCTCCAATGGCTAAAGCTACACATACAACAATCAGACTCATAAATAAAGGTGATACAGATAGAGGAATGCGATATTCCTGATCAAGATATTGAATGACTATAAAACCAACATAAGCAATGACAACACCTGAAAAAGTATGCAAAATAGAATCCCAATAAGGAATACGTCCATAAAAGTTTAAAACATCACCTAAAATAAAACCACTAAATGCAAAAGTGATTAAAATAAAATCTAATAAATGTGGGATTTCAAAATGATATATATCTTGAATAAACTTAGGAATACGTAAAACAAATAACATAGCCACTAATTGGACAATAGTGAAAATTAAACGTCCTTTATTATCACCAGTGCGTGTAAATAATAAAAACACAGCAATTCCTAACATCAAGACAACGCTCCAGAAAATCAATTTTCTTGCGATAATTAAATAATAAGGTTTTCTTTCTTTTAACTTTGTTTTCATAAATCCTCCCCCATATTGCCTATATCATATATGACAATTATGAACTTTCCATAAATTCCTGACATATTTGTTGCCATTCTATTAAAAGTTTATCTAAAGAATAGGCAGCATTAGCAGGAGAAGTTGAAGGTAAACATATATCTTTTTGATGTGTCAATTCATAACAATACTTCATATACAGTTGATGGGCTTTTTTTCCATTGGTATAAATATGTGTAATATGTGTATCTTTTAATAAACCCGCAATATCATTGATAATGACATTTTGAATTGAGCTGTCACTAGAACCATGAATATCACAGCTTTGAATCACATCCCATAATGCAATATGATTTTCAAGTAGGAAATTCTTTTTTTCTTCAATTGTTAATAATGGATCATGGTGATAAAGCGTAGCCAGAACTTTCCAGAAACGATTTTGTGGATGATGATAAAAAAACTGAGCTTCACGTGATTTGACAGAAGGAAATGAACCTAAAATAAGAATTTGTGAATCCTGATTATAAATAGGAGGAATGTTGTGTATTGCGAACATGTTTTCACCACCTTTTCATTTATTATAACAAATTTTATAAATTCATTTTACAAAAAAAGAAAAAAGGTATATGATAAGTATGTAGATGATGTCAATTCTATAACCGGTTTTCAAAACTGAATAACGTCTTTGGGGCAGGGTGTAATTCCCTACCGATGGTGATAGTCCATGACTCGCTGATAGCGACTGATCTGGTGAAATTCCAGAACCGACGGTATAGTCCGGATGAGAAAAGACAAATTCTATGCAACTTAGACATTTTTTTGTTTAAGTTATTTTTTTTAGAAAAAAGGAGATAGAAAAATGAAAACAAAAAAATTAAACGTCAAAAAAATAGCTTTGATTGGCATGTTGGGTGCATTGGGTGGTCTTTTAATGTTGATCAAAACACCACTTCCATTTATGCCACCATTTATGGATTTTGATCTGGCAGCATTACCAGAAATCATTGGTGGATTTGCCCTGGGACCAGTGGCAGCTGTTTTGATTGTCATTGTCAAACTGATTGTCAAATTAGCTATTTTAGGAACCAGTACAGCATTTGTAGGGGAGCTTTCTAACTTTATTGTAAGTGTTGCCTATGTATTACCAGCTGTATTGATTTATGATCATCATAAAGAAAAGAAATCCGCATTACAGGGTATGATTATTGGAACAATTGTGTGTACACTGGCAGCTGTGATTTCTAATGTTTATATGATTATCCCATTTTATGCGAATATGATGGCAGGGTGGTCAGTGGATACAATTGTAGACATGTGTCATGCTGTTTGTCCTTTGGTGAATGATATCTGGACTCTCGCATTGTTTGGCGTTGTCCCATTTAATTTAATTAAATGTGGTGTGACTTCAGTGATTACTTTTATTGTGTATAAGAAAATCAGTGTACCACTTAAAAAATTTGTGAAAGCTGGGATGTAGACAATGAAAGTCAAAAAAATAACAACTATTGGCATTCTTTGTGCATTAGCCATGATTGTAAACTTGTTTGCCTTTATGCCTCTTGTTCCTACTGTCACATGGCTGACTTATGATCCTAAAGATATTATAATTGTGATTGGTGGTTTTATATATGGTCCGATGACATCTTTGATTATGAGTGGCATCTGTTCAGTGCTGGAAATCATGATCAAAGGTGGAACAATCTTAGATGTTTTCATGAATATGATTTCAACCTGTTCATTTGCTTGTGTCGCAGCAGCAGTTTATAAACATAAACATACAAAACAGGGAGCCATGATTGGCTTGTTATTAGGGGTGGTTGTAACTGTTATAAATATGACGATCTGGAATTATATTGTCACACCAATTTATTATGGTATGCCTCGAGCAGCAGTTGTAGCATTGTTGTTACCTGGTATTATTCCATTTAATATATTAAAAGCTGGACTTAATGCCGGAATCACTTTATTTGTATATAAGAGTGTTGTAGCTATTTTACGTCATACTCATTTTATTGAAGCAAGTGGACAACCTACTTCCCAAACGAAGTCATTGGTCTGGGTTGGACTGTTTATTACAATATCTATAATCTGTATTATTTTAGCTATTCAAAATATTATTTAAGGAGTTGAAGGTATGAACTTTTTAGAAGCCAAGACTTATTTATTTGAAAAATTGGCACCATCAAAAATTATGGCACTGGCATCAAGTGTCAATGATTATGTTATGGTTAGAAATGTCAGTTGTTTAATTTATAATGATGCCATTTATTTTAAGACTGATAAAAATTTTAGAAAGACAAAGCAGTTATATAAAAATCCTCGTGTGGCTTTATGTTATAGTGGCATTCAAGTTGAGGGTAAAGCAGAGATTTTAGGATTAGTTATTGATGAACCAGGACGTCAATTTGAAAAATTATATCAGAAATATTTATGGGGAAGCTATAATGCTTATAGTCATAAAGAAGATGAAATTTTAGTAAGAGTTGAACCTGTTTTTGTAGAAATATGGGATACTGATGAAAAGAATCAGGCTTTTCAGACTTTTATTGATTTTGAAAAAGAAAGTGTAGAATATTGTCAGTATGATGACAAAAAATAAGAAAATAATGATTATTTCTCTTTTTTCATGAAAAATTCATAAGTATTTTCTATAATCATGGTGTACTTTTACTTTGTAATTGTATAAATAGTGTGTATAATGGTTATGTTAGAATTTAATGAAGAAAGAGGGATTTCATGAAAAAACTCATTAAGGTGTTACTTTCAAGAAGATTGTTATTGATTATTACACTCATTGCGGCAATTGTTTTTACTGCCGTTGCCTTTGAGTTAAGTATACTTCCATTAAAATATTTTATACCATTGATTGTGATTATTTTCTTGTTAGCTTTTTTATTTTATCGTCTAGCTAGAGATAAAAATGATCGTCATCCTATCAAGGTTGCGCTAATGAAATTATTGAATGTCTTACTTGCTATTGTCTTAATTATAGCATCTTTATCTTTGATGAAGGGTTCAAACTTTATTTCTTCTATTACGGGAGGAAATGAAGAAATCATTGAAATGAATGTGGTTGTCTTAAAAGATTCTGCCTATAACTCTATAGATGATTTAAAGGGACAGCCTTTTGGAGCGCATCAGGGCGATGCTGTGAATATCAATAAAACAGAAACAATGATTGAAGATGATATTGGTGAGATTGTTGTAACAAACTATAGTACAAACAATGAGCTTGTGGCAGCGTTATTGGATCATGAAATGAGTGCTATTATTGTTAAAGCGGTAGATTTAGAGTCTTTTGATTCTATTGAAGATAAGTTTAATGAAAAGATCAGAATTATTCAAAAATATGAAATCAAGTTACCAAAAGTAGCTGCAAATAGTGCTAAGGTGACTCAAGAACCATTTGTTGTCTTTATTAGTGGTAGAGATAAAGAAGGACCAATTAATACATTCTCATTATCTGATGTGAATATGATTGCGGCTATTCATCCTCAAACAAAACAAGTTCTATTAGTGAGTATTCCTAGAGATTATTATGTAGATATGAAAGGCATTGAGGGTGTAGAGGGTCAAGATAAGTTAACTCATAGTGCTAAAGGTGGAATTGATGCGACAATTCAGACTGTAGAAAATTTAGTTGGTGTAGATATGAACTATTATGCTAAGTTTAATTTTACATCATTTATGAATGTAATTGATGCTTTAGGTGGTATTGAAGTGACTGTGCCTAAATATGATGTGATTGGTAGAGATGATGGTGTCTTTACAACACGATTAGATAAATATACAATTAAACCTGGAAAACAGACTTTTGATGCAAAACATGCCTTATCATTTGTCCGTGAAAGATATGCCTTTGTTGATGGGGATGAAGTTCGTGGAAAGAATCAGATGTTAATGTTGAAAGCTATTATTAAAAAATGTTGTTCACCAAGTATTATTACGAACATGGATAGTGTTTTTGAATCTTTATCAGATAGTTTTGAAACCAATTTAAGTGCTGATGATATCAAATCATTAATTAATATGCAAATTAATGATATGGCTTCATGGGATGTTCAATCTTATCGTTTAACAGGAGATGCTTCACAGAGAGTTTTTGAACTTGCGACAGTCGGTGATGTGACATCTGTTAATGCAAATGGTGTTTATGTCACACAACCTGATGAACAATCTGTGGCTCAGGCAAGAGAATATATTCAACAAGTTATGAATGGTGAAATTGTGAAAGTGACTGAAGAATCATCTGACAGTGATTCTACACAGGACAATACAACTTCAACAGAAGAAAATACAACAATTGAGTAAATGAATTGCTTAATTGAAAAACATATGCTAATATAAAGAAAATACAATGAAAAGAAAGAGTAAATGGATTGTTGATGACGTAGAGAGTTCTTGGCTGGTGAAAAAGAAATCATGACACCATTGAATACATCTTGGAGTAGGTGGCTGAAATAAAAGTAGGTTTACACGGGAATGCCCGTTACAGCATCAGAGTATGAACCTGATAGACAGGCGTACTTGTTAAGGCTTATATAGTGATATATAAGTGAATTAAGGTGGTAACACGATGGTTCCTCTCGTCCTTATGGTGGGAGGGACTTTTTGATTATAAGGAGGTTAAGAATATGATTATTGTTTTAAAACCCAAAGTATCTAAACATGAAATTCAAGATTTGGTAGAGAAAGTAGAAAGCTATGGATTAACAGCTCATGTATCTCAAGGAACAGAAACAACAATTATTGGAATGATTGGAGATGTCACAAAGGTTGATCCGAAACAACTGGAAGTTTCACCTGTTGTCGATCACGTGATGCGTGTCAGTGAACCTTATAAACTGGCAAACCGTGCCTTTCATCCAGAAGATTCCATCATTGATGTTGCCGGTGTCAAGGTTGGTGGAGATCATTTAGCATTGATTGCAGGTCCATGTTCTGTTGAATCCAAGGAACAGGTTATCATGATTGCCAAAGCTGCTAAGGCAGCAGGAGCTAACATGTTAAGAGGTGGTGCATTCAAGCCAAGAACATCACCCTATGCTTTCCAGGGAATGGGAACAGCTGGATTGGATATCTTGATAGCTGCAAAAGAAGAAACAGGACTTCCAATCGTGTCAGAATTAATGAGTGCTGAGTATATAGAAGAATTCAATGAAAAGGTTGACTTGGTACAGATTGGCGCAAGAAATATGCAAAACTTTGATCTTTTAAAAGAAGTAGGAAAAAGATGTACAAAGCCAATCTTATTAAAACGTGGATTAAGTGCAACATATGAAGAATGGATCATGAGTGCAGAATATATCATGGCCAGTGGAAATCCCAATGTCATTCTATGTGAAAGAGG